>CAKTFF010000237.1 GCA_934553185.1 uncultured Devosia sp. | reverse complement strand
ATCGTCCCGCCATGCCCGGTTACCGTCGCTCCGCTGGCAAGGTTTGCCGGCTCCTAGGGAACGGCAGGCCGGCGAAGCCGGCCGGGAGCGTGGTGGACGGTACGGCGCCCGGCGACGTGGCACTAGGCGGCTGCAGGCCGGGAATAGCGCCTTTCCTGAAGGTTACGGAGTGTCCCTTCCATCGCTCTGCTGCGTCCACCCTGGCGGGTGTGGGGCTGCGACGTACGCTGCCGCGACCCGACGCAGGGCTTCGGCTTCATCGTCCGACAACGGCCGGATACCGCGGGGGTAGCGCACCCACTCCCCCCGGTCGCAACCCATGCGTTCCACGACCTTGCGCAGATCGGGTGATAGCAATGCGTGAGCCGCCGCCAGCCCTTCCAGTTAAGCGGTGAAGGTTGCCCAACTCGCATGTGCGCAGCCTATAGGGCTCAACCAGGTACGACCCGGCCAACCTGCTCCGGCAAAGCAAAAACGATTGTGCAACGCAGTCCACCGGGGCCAAACATGAGGTCCGTAGACGCCTTGAATTCATAGGCGAGCATACGGGTCAGCACCTCCGTGCCGAACCCAGGTGCAGCAGGGGCGCGGCCTGATGTCGGGCCATGCTCTGTCCAGGAAAGCGTCAGCTGCGGGACCGGCTCCGCGGTGACGATCCAGGACACCTCGACGTGGCCGTCATTCGTGCCGAGCGCGCCATGCTCAAGGGCGTTGACAGCAAGTTCGTGCAAGGCAAGCGCGATAACCTGACCGAATCTTGGTTGCAGCCACACGTCCGGCCCGGACAGCAGCAGTCGCTCACCCTCTGATGCGCCGTACTGGAACAACTCGTCCACCAGCAAAGTAAGTAAGTTCACCTCCCCGTGCTGGTCGGCCAAAGCTTGAGCGCGGACGATGGCATCCAGCCGGTCTTCCAGGTGGGCAACATAATCGGACAGGTCACGCCCGGCGTCCGCGGATCGGCGCACAACAGCGCGCAACAAGGAAAGGGTGCTTCGGAGGCGGTGCCGCAACTCACCCGGCGTATCCCGTTGGTCAAGCAGCTGCCGCAGCCGTCCGTTGTCCTCCTCGAGTTCGGCAATATGCTTCGCACCTGTGTCAGCCGTCATGGGTCACCCCTGGTGATCGTCGATGCACGTTGTGCAGGATCTCAGAGTTCGCAAACAAACCTCGTCGTGTATCAGGACACAGAGTGGTTCACACATTACTCCTGATCCTGCCAGTGCACTCGGCAGGCCGGAACTGCTTCTGTTTGCCGCAACGACCATGTGGGACCTGGGTCAGGTATCGAATACCGAGCGCAGTCCGTGACTGACCGCCTTGCGCTCAACGACGAGCAGGCTGAGGGCCTGCCATTCCTGCTGGAGGGTATCGGGGCACCCGGCCGCGATCGCCAGATCGATGCGGGCTTGCTGCGCGTTGATCTTCTGCCGCTGTGTGTAGGCTTGGCGCAGAAGCCTTTCGAACTCGTGGAGACGGCTAGCGCGACAGCCCATCGCTGTTCCCCTCCTGCGGCGTGCCGATCGGCAGGTAGATGCGGCATTCCAGCCCGTCCGGGTGGAAGTGCAGCCGCACCGTGCCGCCGAGGTCCTGCACCACGCCCCGCTCCAGTAGCCGTGAGCCGAACCCCCGGGTAAGCGGCGACGTCACGGCCGGCCCGTCGCGCTCGCGCCACACGATATCCGCCAGCCGGGTGCCGCTCACCGTCCGGCGCAGGCTCCAGCCGACCTCGACGCGCCCTTCGGACACCGACAGCGAGCCGTACTTGGCGGCGTTGGTGGCCAGCTCGTGGAAGGCCAGTCCGAGCATCTCCACGGCCTCGGCCGGTAGCCGTACCGGCGGCCCGCTCACCGTGGCGCGCTCGGCGCCGCCGTAGGGCATCAGCGCGCGCTCCACCACCTCGGCCAGCAGCGCTCCGTCCCAGGCGTGATGGATCAGCAGATCGTGCGAGCGCGCCAATGCCAGCAGCCGATCGGTGAAGGTCTTTTGCACGCCCTCCGGCACGCCGCCGTGACGCAGCGTTTGGGTCGCGATCGCTTGCACCGTGGCCAGGGTGTTCTTCACCCGGTGGCCCATCTCGTCCAGCAGCAGCGCGCGGCGCTCTTCCGCCGCCCGTGCGACGCTGTTGTCGCGGAACATGTTCAGGAAGCCGATCAACTGGCCGTCGCCGTCGAGCAGCGACGTCATCGAGCCGGAGGCCCAGAAGCGTGATCCGTCACGCCGGAGGTGCCAGCGCTCGTTGACGGCGCGCCCTTCCTCCATGGCGAGGCACAGTTCTGCCACGAAGGCGCCCTCGACGCGGTCCTCATGGGGAAAGAACACCTCGCCCGAGCGGCCCAGGATCTCGCCCTCGGTGTAGCCCAGGATGGCGCGTGCACCGGCGTTCCAACCGGTGATCCGCCCACCCAGGTTCATCGTGATGAGGGCGCAGTCAGTCGCGGCTTCCAGGAGCCGCCTGGCGTGATCGGCTTCTGCTCGCAGTGCTTGGTTCTCGGCTTGTAGCTCAGACGAGCAACGCTCGTCGCCTGCTGTGATCGCTGCCATGGGTCGGCACTAGCGCACGCGGCCGCTAGAACTATCCACATAAGTTAGTCGCTCGCAAATTCTGCGAGACGGGCTCCTTGATCCCGAAGGTTTCTGACGCTGTAGTGCGACTTTATTTGGCCAAGCGGACTTCACCCTCGCCCTGATGCCGCGGTGCTCGTAGCTGCAGGTGGAGATAGTTGGGATCGAAGTCGGCGAAGTCCTTGAGCCGAGGTACGTCGGGGATCGTCAGGCGCTTGCCCGTCAGGGTGATCAGGCTGTCCGTTCGCAACTGCTGCAGCATCCGGTTCACGTGCACCGGCGTCAGGCCGAGGATATCGGCGAGGTCGTACTGGGCAAGAGGTAAATCGTAGTGGGCCTCCAACGCCAGTCCCACGGTCTGCAGCCGAACCAGCAGCTCGCAGAACAGGTGCGCCAGCCGTCGATCGGCCGGCCTGCGACCCATGCCGACGATCCACTCGCGCAGGATGGCCTCATCCACCAGCGTCGCCCACCACATGGCGCGCATGATCCGTGGATGGCTGAATGCCAGATCTTCCACCGTGCTGCGGCCAAGCCGTGCGATACAGCAGGGCGAGAGGGTGCCGATGCTATGGTCCATCGTGCCCAGGATGGCGACGTGCAGATCGCAAAAGTCGCCGGGCAGCAGCAGCGCCATGATCTGCCGGCTGCCGTCGGGCAACATCTTGTAGCGGCAGGCGATGCCTTCCAGCACGATGTGCACGAACCGCGGGTCAGCGCCTTCCTGGATCAGGTCCTGACGTACCCCGATGCGCTGACCACCGTGGCAGAAGCCTTCCAGCACCTCATGGTCGGCGGCGGTGAGGTCGGCGCCATGGCCAAGCTTCAGGACCAGTGGACTGGATGTCCCCTCCATGCTGCTCCCTTTGTTGGAATGCTTGTCTTCGTCAGGTTAGCCCACGTTGTGCGAAATCATATCGAGGCTGTCCAGGGTTTAGACACCTCGGCAGCAGAGATCATTCGGACCGCACCGCTGGCGACTTCGCGCTCCGGCCAGTCAGCAAGGCGGTGATGCCGTCCGCCGTCACCGGACGACCAGTGAGATAGCCCTGCACGAAATCGCAGCCCGCCTCACGTACGGCCTGCAGCTGGACCCCGTCCTCTACGCCCTCCGCCACGATGCCCAACCCCATCTCGCGGCCTAGACCGACGATCGCCCTCACAATGGCGATGGCGTTCGGGCGCGACTCCATCCCTGCCACAAACGAACGATCGATCTTGATGGTGTCGACGCGGTAACGGTCCAGATAGCCCAGCGACGAGTAGCCGGTGCCGAAGTCGTCCAGCGCCATCCGCACCCCAAGTGCTCGCAGGCTGCCTAGCGTCTCGCCCACCACATCGTGCTGGTGCAGAAAGACCCCTTCCGTGACTTCGAGTTGTAGTTTCTCGGGGTCGAGGCGAGTGGCAGAAAGAGTTTCGCTCACGTCCGACGCGTAAGCAGGATCTCGCAACTCGACCGCTGAAACATTCACGTTGAGATAAAAGTTCAGTTCTGGGAAGCTGTCGTACCAGGTGCGCAGCTGGCTGCAGGCTTCCCACAGCACCCACCGGCCAATCTCGCGGATCAGCCCGCTTTCCTCGGCAATCGATATGAAGGCGCTGGGCGGTACCGAGCCCCGCCGGGGATGGTGCCAGCGGATCAGCGCCTCGACCCCGACGACAGTGTCTGCGGCGATGTCGAAGATCGGCTGATAGTGCAGGGTGAACTCGTCGCGGGCGATGGCATTGCGCAGTTCTGTCCGGAGTTCCAGGGCTTCGATGGCGGCGTCCCGCATGGCTTCGGAGAACACCG
>CAKTFF010000236.1 GCA_934553185.1 uncultured Devosia sp. | reverse complement strand
ATCGGACGAACCGTAGTTGGCGACAGCTTCCTTTTCTTCGGCGATTTCCAGCGCCTTGATGGAGAGCTGGATGCGCGAAGTCTTGCGATCGTACTGGGTGACGCGTGCGTCGACCTTTTCGCCCTTGCTGAAACGCTCGGGACGCTGGTCGTTGCGATCGCGCGACAGGTCGGCACGACGGATGAAGGCGGTCATGTCGGAGTCAGCGATGCGGACTTCGATGCCCCCGTCGTTGACGTCGATCACGGTGCCGGTCACGACAGCGCCCTTGCGAATGCCGCCCTGCTCGGTGCCGCCAGCATCGCCCGAAGCGGACGAGGTGGTTTCGCCGGTTGCCAGCTGCTTGATGCCCAGCGAGATGCGTTCCTTTTCGACATCAACGTCGAGGACCTTGGCCGAAACCATGTCACCGCGGTTGTAGTCTTCAAGGGCCACTTCGCCCGACTTCTGCCAGTCGAGGTCGGACAGGTGAACCATGCCGTCCACATCGCCGTCGAGGCCGATGAACAGGCCGAATTCGGTCTTGTTCTTGACTTCGCCTTCGATGGTGGAGCCGACCGGGAACTTCTCGGCAAACGATTCCCACGGATTGGCCAGGGTCTGCTTGAGGCCCAGCGAAATGCGGCGCTTGTCGGGATCGACCTCGAGCACGACCACTTCGACTTCCTGGGAGGTCGAGACGATCTTGCCGGGGTGGACGTTCTTCTTGGTCCAGCTCATTTCCGAGACGTGGATCAGGCCTTCAATGCCGGGCTCGAGCTCAACAAAAGCACCGTAGTCGGTGATGTTGGTGACGCGGCCGGTGAACTTGGCGTTGATCGGGTACTTGGCTTCGATGCCATCCCACGGATCGGACTGCAGCTGCTTCATGCCGAGGCTGATGCGGTGCGATTCGTGATTGATGCGAACGATCTGGACCTTGATGGTCTCGCCGATCGTGAGCACTTCAGATGGATGGTTGACGCGGCGCCATGCGATGTCGGTGACATGGAGCAGGCCGTCGATGCCGCCCAGATCAACGAACGCACCGTAATCGGTGATGTTCTTGACCACGCCATCGACCACCTGGCCCTCTTCGAGCTGCTGGACGATTTCGGAGCGCTGTTCGGCGCGCGATTCTTCAAGGATTGCACGGCGCGAGACGACGATGTTGCCGCGGCGCTTGTCCATCTTGAGGATCTGGAAGGGCTGCAGCACATTCATCAGCGGCGCGATATCGCGGATCGGGCGAATGTCCACCTGCGAACGCGGCAGGAAGGCGATGGCGCCTTCGAGGTCGACGGTGAAGCCGCCCTTGACCTGGTTGAAGATGGTGCCTTCAACGCGCTCGTTGTTGTTGTACATTTCTTCGAGCTTGACCCAGCTCTCTTCGCGGCGGGCCTTCTCGCGGCTCAGAACGGCTTCGCCCATGGCGTTCTCGACGCGGTCCACATAGACCTCGACAACCGAACCCACGGTGATGGTGCCGTCACGGCCGGCCTGACCGAATTCCTTGAGCGCGATGCGCCCTTCGGTCTTAAGACCGACGTCGATGATAGCCAGGTCTTTTTCGATCGCGACGACGGTGCCCTTGACGACGGCGCCCTCTAGGGGTTCGTTGTCAACGAAGCTGTCCATCAACAGCGATTCAAAATCTTCTTTCGTCACAGTTTGCTGTGCCAAATACGTTCTCCGATGCACCGGTGGTTGGTTGGTTAAAGATCGAAGGCCCGCTATTCCCTTGGGAATACCGGCGCGCGAGCGCCCGATCGTGTGGTTGATTTGCGGTGTGATCCCGCCAGCCCTGCTGGATGACTGTGTAGGCTAGAGCATCCGGGTTGGATTAGGGTCTGTTTGACCCTGCCCTGGACGCCATAGCCCCATCCACAATCGCGATGGCTGCACGGAGTGCCGCCTCAATACCTAAAAGCGTGGTGTCGAGCAAGTGCGCGTCGTCGGCTTTGCGGAAGCCGCCATGGGGATTGCTCATGTCGCGGCGATCGCGCTCTTCGATCTGATGATAGAGCGCGTAACGGTCGACCACCTCGCCGCGCCCTTCGAGCTGGCGCGCCCGGCGCTCCATGCGCGCCTTGCTGTCGGCTTGGATGAAGAGTTTGCAGTCGGCATCGGGGGCGATCACCGTGCCGATGTCGCGCCCGTCGAGCACCGCGCCGCCAGGCTGGACGGCAAAGGCGCGCTGATGGTCGAACAAAGCCTGCCGCACCGGGCCGAACACGGCCACCTTGCTGGCCAGAACCCCCGTGCTGGCCGCGGTCAGCGCATCGAGGTCGGTCATGGCAGAAGGATCAAGCGCGCGGGCCGCTGCGATAGCCGCAGCCTCAAAGCCGGGGTCATCCACCTGGTCGGCAACGGCCAGACCCACGGCGCGGTAAAGCAGGCCCGTATCGAGATGGGGTAGGCCATAATGGTGTGCCAGGCCCGAGGCCAGCGTGCCCTTGCCCGAAGCGGCCGGTCCGTCCACGGCAATGATCACCCGTATCTCCTTGTCTTGTGCTTATGCGCTTTAGCATGGGGCGGCGCGGCAACGCCATCGCCACTGCCGGTGGGGACACCGCCGGTCCACATTAAAGGTTTGACAGGGCGGTTGTTTGCTCATAACCGGACGAACCGAAGCCGGGCCCTGGGCGTTCTGCCTGCCCGAACCACCTTTTGCACAGGGAACATCGATGGCCAGTTCCGAACGCGGCACAAAACGCACCGATCCCGAAACGGGCAAGAAGTTTTACGACCTGAACATGGACCCGATCGTTTCGCCCTATACGGGCAAGAGCTATCCGCGCTCCTATTTCGAGCAGGTGCTTGCCAGCAAGCCTTCGCCCGCCACCGCCCGCAAGGTGGATGACGAGGACGAGGATGAAGTCGAAGAGGAAGCGGAGGACGCAGCAGCGCCCGAGATCGTTTCGCTCGAGGACGCCGATGCCGAGGAATCGGGCGACGAGGACATTCCAGATGTCGAGGATGTCGAGGTCGACGAGGAACTGGGCGACGACGAAGCCGACGTGTTCCTTGAAGAAGACGAAGACGAGGACGACGAGCTGGGCTTTGATGTCGGCGGCGACGAAGACCGTTGATTTGCTTCAATAATTGAGGCGACTGACACGGTCGGTCGCCTTGGCAAAAAAGTGCGATTAGGCACTTGCGCGGCGGGGGTTCATCCAATAGGTTCCGCCTCGCTTCGGACGGCTCCGGCCTTTCGAACCACCCAATGGAATGGGGCCATAGCTCAGCTGGGAGAGCGCTTGCATGGCATGCAAGAGGTCAGCGGTTCGATCCCGCTTGGCTCCACCAATTCCCCCCTTTGCCATCGTTGATCGCGGTGTCGCCTAAGACGCGACGTCCTTGCTAGCCCTCTAAGCATCAGGCTGCATTTGGCTGATGTCGGGAAGGGGCCGAACCGGCTTTAGGCTTTGGTAACCACCTTGCAGCCTTGGCTGGAACACGGGCTGTGGTCGCGCATTGAAGGTGCGTCGGTATATTGCCCCAATGCCGACGCTTAAGCTCCAAGCCCCAGCTGTCCCCCCGGCTGGGGCTTTCTCATGGGCAAGTGTCGGAACCTGAGGCGGCCTGCACCATTCGTATGGGCAAGCATCAGGAGAAATTCATGTCCGACCGCCTTACCATGCAAGATCCACGCAAGCAGTATCCGCAGCCGCCCTTTCCCAAGCAGCCGCAATCGGCGCCGGGCCTGGCGCAGAAGATGGACCCCAAGCCCGACCATGGCGAGGAAAGCTATAAGGGGTCTGGGAAGCTCAAGGGGCGCAAGGCCCTGATCACCGGCGGCGATTCGGGGATTGGGCGGGCGGCAGCCATCGCCTTTGCCCGCGAAGGCGCCGATGTGGCCATCGGCTTTCTTCCTAGCGAGCAGGCTGATGCCGAAGAGGTTCTCGCCCTGATCAAGGCAGAGGGCGGCAAGGCCCTAGGGCTGCCCGGCGACGTCAAGGACGAGCAATGGTGCCGCGCCATGGTGCAGCAGACCGTGGATGCCTTTGGCGGGCTCGATGTTCTGGTGATCAATGCAGGGCGGCAGCAGTTCCGCGAGTCGGTGGCTGAAGTCAGCACCGATGATTTCGACAAGACCATGAAGACCAACCTTTATGCGCTCCATTGGATCGCCCAGGCGGCAACCCCGCACCTGCCGCCCGGCGCTTCGGTGATCACCACGGCCTCCATCCAGGCCTATGATCCCTCGCCGATGCTGCTCGACTATGCCACGACCAAGGCCGGCATTGTTGCCTATACCAAGGCCTTGTCGCAGCAGCTGATCAAGAAGGGCGTGCGCGCCAATGTGGTGGCGCCCGGTCCGTTCTGGACGGTTTTGCAGCCTAGCGGCGGTCAGCCGGACGAAAAGGTGACCAAG
>CAKTFF010000235.1 GCA_934553185.1 uncultured Devosia sp. | reverse complement strand
GAGGAAGCCGCTCGCTCGCAGGCGCGGCTCATGGCGCAAAAAGACACGATGAGCCACGACCTGGGCGTGACCCTGCGCGAACGCGTCCGGGCGGCAGGCTATCTGGGCGCGGTGGGCGAGAATGTCGCCAAGGGCTACACCACGCTCGGCGCAGCGATCGAGGCCTGGATGCAATCTCCGGGGCATCGTAGCACGCTGCTCAGCAGCCGCTTCATCGAGTTCGGGCTGGCCGTGGCGCAGGGTCCCGGCGGCAAGCGCTATTGGGCCATGATCGCCGGCGGCAGCTTCGAAGCCTGGGTCGGCTAGACAGACAGCGTTCGCCGCACGGCCTGATCCCAGCCCGCAATCTTGCGCTGCCGCTCGCCTTCATCCATCTGCGGGGTGAACTGGCGATCCAGCGCCCAACTCGCGGCAAATTCCGCCATGGACGGCCAGACGCCTGCCTTGGAGCCAGCCAGCCAGGCTGCGCCGAGAGCGGTGGTTTCAAGAATAACTGGCCGGTCCACTGGGGCATCGAGCACATCGGCCAGGAACTGCATGGTCCAGTCCGACGCCACCATGCCGCCATCGACGCGGAGCACGGTGTCGCTGCTCGATTTCCAGTCTTTGTGCATGGCCTGGAGGAGATCGCGGGTCTGGTAGCAGACGGCTTCGAGGGCGGCGCGGGCGATTTCGGCGGGGCCGGAATTGCGTGTCAGACCATAGATGGCGCCGCGCGCTTCGGCGTCCCACCAGGGGGCGCCGAGGCCGGTAAAGGCCGGCACCATATAGACATTCTGGCTTGGATCGGCACTTTCGGCGAGCGGGCCGGTTTCGCTGGCGTGGTTGACGAGCCCGAGCCCGTCGCGGATCCATTGCACGGCGGCGCCGGCAATAAAGATTGATCCTTCAAGGGCATAGGTGGTCACCCCATCAAGGCGATAGGCGATGGTGGATAGCAGACGGTTTTCCGACCGAACGAGGTCGGTGCCGGTGTTAAGAAGGGCAAAACACCCCGTTCCATAGGTGGATTTCAGCATGCCAGGCTGGAAGCATGCCTGCCCAATGCTTGCAGCATGCTGGTCGCCCGCAACGCCCAAAATGGGGATCGCCGCCCCGAACAGCGCCGGATCCGTGACACCGAAATCATCCGCACAATCCTTGACCTCGGGCAGGAGCGATTGGGGAATATCGAACAATTTCAGGAGCTTATCGTCCCACTGATTGCTGGCGATATCAAACAGCAGGGTCCGCGCCGCATTGGTGGCATCGGTTGCATGGACCTTTCCGCCGGTCAGCCGCCAGACAAGGAAGCTATCCACGGTGCCGAAGGCAAGCTTGCCGTTTTCTGCCAGATTTCTTGTGCTTTTCTTGTGATCGAGCAGCCATTTGATCTTGGTCGCGGAGAAGTATGGATCAAGCAACAGGCCGGTCCGCTCGGTGACCAGCGCCTCATGGCCCGCATCCTTGAGATCGGCACAAAGCGAAGCGGTCCGCCGGTCCTGCCACACAATGGCATTGTGGATCGGCTTGCCGGTTTCACGATCCCAGATCAGCGTTGTTTCGCGCTGATTGGTGATGCCGATCGCCGCAATGTCGCCCGCTGCGATCCCGGCCTCCTTGATCGCTTCGTGCACCGACCAAACAACACTCTCCCAGATTTCCTCGGGATCATGCTCCACCCAGCCGTCGCGGGGAAAAATCTGGGTGAATTCTTTTTGCCCCACCCCGGCAATGGTGCGGTCGGCGGCAAAAACGATGGCCCGGCTCGAGGTCGTGCCCTGGTCGATTGCCAGAATGTATTTGGTCATCGTTTTCCCCAGCCGCCTACTTGCGGCTCCTCAGATAGTTTTCGAGCCGCGCCACGTCTTCAGCGCCAATCCGCAAACCCTGTTTGGTCCGGCGCCACAGGATATCCTCGGCGGTACGCGCCCATTCCTGTTCCACCAGATACACCACTTCCATGGCATAAAGATCGCTGCCGAAATGCTGGCCAAGATCGGCAACGCTGCGCGCCTCTCCCAGAATCAAGCGGGCGCGCGTTCCGTAGAGCCGCATCAGGCGGCGCAGGAAATGCGCTTCAAAGCCAGGATAGTCGAGCCCCAGCCGCCGCACTTCGGCGTCGAAGCTTTTGACCCCGAAGTCGCCGCCGGGCAGGGTCCCCTTCTTGGTCCAGGCCGCGCCCTTTTTGCCCAGCACGTCCTCGATCTTTTCGAGCACGGATTCGGCCAGGCGACGGGACGTCGTCAGCTTGCCGCCAAACACATTGACCACGGCGCCGGTCGCGGCATCGCCATCGACCTTGAGCACATAGTCGCGCGTCGCTTCCTGTGCGGCTGAGGCGCCGTCATCAAACAGCGGACGCACGCCCGAATAGGTCCAGACGATCTGATCGCGCGTCACCGGCTCGCGGAAATATTCGCTGGCGCCCTTGAGGAGGTAGTCGGTTTCTTCCTCGGTGATGTGAACGTCCTTGGGATCGCCCTCATAGTCGCGATCGGTGGTGCCGATCAGCGTGAAATCGACCTCGTAGGGAATGGCAAAAAAGATGCGGCCGTCGCTGTTCTGGAAGAAGTAGCAGCGGTCGTGCTCGAAGAGCTTCTTGACCACGATATGGCTGCCCTGGACCAGCCGCACATTGCGCTTGCCGTTGCGCCCCATCACCCCATTGATGATATTGTCCACCCATGGGCCTGCCGCATTGACCAGCAGCTTGGCGCGGACGGTCTGCCGCCCGCCTTCACCGTCGAGCTCGACCGTCCAGGCGCCATCCTCACGCCGCGCCGATGTGACCTTGGTGCGCACGTGAATTTGGGCGCCGCGGTCCGCTGCGTCGCGGGCGTTGAGCACCACGAAACGCGCATCGTTGACCCAGCAATCGGAATATTCAAAGGCCAGCTTGTAGCCGGGCTTCAGCGGTTTGCCCGCTTCGTCCTTGCGCAGGTCGAGCGTCTTGGTTGGGGGCAGAAGGCGCCGTCCGCCCATATAGTCATACATGGCGAGCCCGGCGCGCAGTATCGCAGCCGGCCGCAGCCCCTTATGATGTGGCAAAACAAACCGCAGCGGCCAGATGATATGGGGGGCAGACGCCCACAGCACTTCGCGCTCGGCCAGCGCTTCATGCACCAGGCGGAATTCGTAATATTCGAGGTAGCGCAGCCCGCCATGGACGAGCTTGGTCGCCGCCGACGACGTGCCCGAGGCAAGGTCATTCATCTCGGCCAGGGCTACGGAAAAGCCACGGCCCACCGCGTCGCGGGCGATACTGGCGCCGTTGACGCCGCCACCGATAACGAAAATGTCGACACTTTCAGTCTGTGGCATGATCGGGGTCTCCATGGCTTTCGTTTATACGCGATGCTGTTTCGTATCTAGGCATTTCTTGTTTCGTTTCAAGCACGGCGCCCGACCGGATGTCCGCTTCTGTCAGCTCTTGATTGACCCTGCACCGCCGGGCGGATAGGGCAGGGCGTCGCCCTTTCGGGAAATCCCCATGCTCGCCATTCTTTCCGTCATTGCGCCGATCTTTGCGATGATGGCGCTTGGTTATGGCGCCGTGCGCTTCCGGCTCTATCCGGCCGACGGCATCAAGAGCCTGATCGCTTTCGTCAACAATTTCGCGACACCCTGCCTTTTGTTTCATTCGCTCCTGACCAGCGATTTCGCCTCTGCCTTCAACATTGCCATCATCGCCCCGTTCTACCTTGGCGCGACAATCTGTTTCGTTCTTGGCATTTTCATCGCCCGCCGCTTCTTCGGCAATGCCCCCGACGACGCCGTTTCGGTTGGCTTTTCCGGCACCTTCACCAACACGGTTCTGGTGGGCCTGCCCATCATGCAGCGCGCTTATGGCGCCGAATCGCTGCCGGTGACCCTGTCCATTGTCGGCCTCCATGGCGCCATCCTTCTGACCCTGGGCATGGTCACCATGGAATTGATGGGCCGCAATAACCAGTCGCTGGGCAAGACGCTGCTTGTTGCGGGCAAGCGCGTGGCTTCCAACCCGCTGATCTGGGGCATTGCCGCCGGCATGGTTGGCTATTTTAGCGGCTTGCAACTGATCGAGCCCGCCGAAGCCTTTCTGACCATGATGGCGTCGGCTGTGGTGCCGGCGGCCCTGTTCGGCATTGGCGGGGCACTCAATGAATTCAAGCTCAGCGACAACTGGAAACAGGCGCTGGTCGCCTCACTGATCAAGCTCTTTGTTCATCCCGCCATTGCCTATGTGCTGATGATCTGGGTGTTGCACGTGCCCATGGAGCTTGCCCGCTATGGCATCCTGCTGTCGGCCATGCCCGCCGGCGTCAACGTTTATGTTTTTGCCACCTACTACAATCGCGCCGCCAACGTGGCCGCCAACGCCATCCTGATCGCCACCGTCGC
>CAKTFF010000234.1 GCA_934553185.1 uncultured Devosia sp. | reverse complement strand
CCGGTTGGACGCGTATTCGCGATATTCGCTGATATTCTCGTCGGTGAGCTGCATGTATTCGAGAACGGCGGCTTCCACCGGCCGGGCGACGAACAGAAAAGTGTCGTCATAGCCACGAAGCTTGATCACCGAGCCGACAAGGTTGATGCGGCCTGGCGCAATGGCCGCCGGAATGCCCTCCACCAGCTCGCCGGTGATGCCGTCGGGCAAACGGGGAAAAGCCCCCTGTACCGCAATATCGGCGCGCATCAGGGTATCGCCTGCGCCGTTGACCAAAGAGGTGAACGGGAGGGATCGGGTGACCGCCAAGGCGGTCAGGATACGCTGAAAGCGCTCTCGATCTGTGTCGAAGGTGGCATGGGACTGTTCCAGTTCCTCTGCCACCCAGATGATGTCATCCCGTAGCACCTGGGCATGTTCGAGCATGTAGGAGCGCGCGACCAGCCGGGAGCTTTCCACCATGGAGCGGGTGCGTTCGGAGAACCACTGGTCGAGCCCCTGGTTGAGCGCAATGGTGGCGACGACCGCCACGAGGGCCGCAGGGATGGCGGCGACCAGGGCGAACATGGTCACCATGCGGATTTGCAGCGCCGCGCCCGCTTGTCCCTGCATGCGCGCCTGAACCAGCAGCGCGGCCTCGGTGACCACGAGGGCGATCACCAGCAGCACGAGAATGCCGGTGACGATCCAGATCACCGTCCACACCGTGGTCGATGGCTGGATGTTGGTGGTGCCCGACAGGATCAGGAACGACAGCAGGGACATCATCACCGAGGCGAAGACGACCACAAAGCCCAGGATGCGCAAAGAACGGTTGTTGCTGACGGCAAAAGGATTGCGGCCGCGCGACGGGCGGTCTGCTTTTCCGAAAGCCTGGCTGGGTGTCGCGATAGCGTCGGTCATGGATGGGGATTGATGCTCCTGTCCCAGGGACAGAGTCTGACCCAATTCCGTTTACCCTTCAAGATAAATGTTGCCAAAATGTGACACCCATTCGCGTGTAAGAAAACGCTCCAGTGGAGCGTTTTTCGCGAATGAGGCCCGTAGAGCTATGCTCGCAGGGCCCGGGCGGCCCACAAACGCGATCTGGACAAACTACGGTTGAAGCGGCAAACCCTGTGGACACCTTCCGTCGAGTGCCCCCGTGACCATCCCTGCCCCCGCCCGTGTCGAAGCTGCCAGCTTGCGGGGCATGGCCCTGGGTATCGGCGCCTATTCACTATTTTCGCTGCATGATGCGATGGTCAAGGGCGTGATCGTCGAGCTGCCCGCGCCACAAATCCTATTTGTGCGCAGCATGGTTATTCTTACGCTCTGCGTCGCCATCGGGCGCGGCCGCATGGTCGCCGATCTGTGGCATTCGGCGAACCGCCTGATGATCCTTGGACGCGGGCTCATGACGCTTGCCGCCTGGGTGATGTATTACAGCGCCGGGCGCGAACTGCAGCTGGCCGAGATGACGACGCTGTATTATTTCGCCCCGGTGCTGACCACCATTCTGGCGGTGGTGTTTCTACGCGAGCAACTGACACTGGCGCGGGTGGGCGCTGCCGCAATCGGCTTTTTCGGCGTGGTCGTGGCGGCCAATCCATCCGGGTTCAACATTGGCTGGCCCGTGGTGATGGTTCTCGCTGCCGCCCTGTTCTGGGCCATCTCCATGATCCTGATGCGCACCATTTCGCGCAGCGACCGCACCATCGTTCAGGTGTTTGCGCAGAACCTCCTTCATGCCACGGCGATGGGCGCCGTGTCCTTGCCGATGTGGCAGGGCATGAATGCGCGTGAGATCGTCCTGTGTGTTTCAGCCGGACTGGTGGGCGGGCTGGGACAGTATACCCTGGTGGAGTCGGCGCGGCTGGTGCCGGCAAGCGTGTTGGGCACGGTGGAATATGGCGCGCTGATCTGGGCCTTCGTGTTCGGCTTTTTGTTCTGGGGCGAGATGCCGCAAACCACCGTTTACGTCGGCGCCTTCCTCGTGGTTGCCGCCGGGTTGACGCTGGCGCTCAGCGAGCGTCGCAACCGTCGCGAGATCATCGAGGCGCCCTAGCTGCGGCGGCTGTGCTTGACGATTTCGATGCTGTGCGTGCGGATCTTCTTGCGCAAAGTATTGCGGTTGAGTCCCAGCAGGTCTGCCGCCTTGATCTGGTTGCCGCCGCAGGCATTGAGCGCCATGGCGATCAGCGGCGCTTCGACTCGATCGATGACACGCTGGTAGAGGCCGGCCGGCGGCAGATTGGGCTCGTGCTCGCGCAGCAACTGCCCGACATGGGTTTCCACCGCCATGGACACGTCCATGGGTCCGGGGGCACCTGGCGCCGAGGGACGCTCGGCGATGTTGAGCTCGTTCTGGACGATCTCGGCGGAGATGGACTCGTCGGCATAGAGCGCCGACAGGCGGCGGACGAGGTTTTCCAGTTCGCGCACATTGCCCGGCCAGGAGTAATTCTGCATCAGCCGGATCGCATCAGGGGCAATGGACTTGACCGGCTCGCCGTCGCGCTGCGCGGCCTTGAGGAAATGGGCGGCGAGGTCGCCAACGTCATCGACGCGTTCGCGCAGGGGCGGCAGGCGAATGGGGACGACGTTGAGCCGGTAGAACAGGTCTTCGCGGAACAGGCCCTGCCGGATCATCTGGCTCAGGTCCCGGTGGGTGGCGGCGACGATGCGCACGTTGGTTTTGATGGAGGTGCGACCGCCCACCATCGTGTATTCGCCCTCCTGCAGCACGCGCAGCAGACGCGTCTGGGCGTCCATGGGCATGTCGCCGATTTCGTCGAGAAACAGCGTGCCGCCTTCCGCCTGTTCAAAGCGGCCCGAGGAGCGAGTATTGGCGCCGGTGAAGGCGCCCTTTTCGTGCCCGAACAGTTCGGCCTCGATCAGGTCCCGCGGAATGGCGGCCATGTTGATGGCGACGAAGGGCCCGTTGCGGCGCTTGCCGAAATCGTGGAGCGCGCGGGCGACCAGTTCCTTGCCGGTGCCGCTTTCGCCGGTGATCATCACCGTGAGGTCGGTCTGCATCAGCCGCGCCAGGGCACGATAGATGTCCTGCATGGCGGTGGAGCGGCCGACCAGCGGCATGGTTTCGCCCGGCTCGTCGGCCTGGCGTTCGGCATTGGTGGGCTTTTTGGCGTCGGCCAGGGCGCGCGCGACCACCGAAAGCACTTCGGTGATGTCGAAGGGCTTGGGCAGGTATTCATAGGCGCCCACTTCGGAAGCACGAATCGCGGTCATGAAGGTGTTCTGCGCACTCATCACGATCATGGGCAGGTCGGGCCGGAGCTTCTTGATCTTGGGCATGACCTCGAAGGCATTGCCGTCGGGCATGGCGACGTCGGTGATGAGGATATCCCCTTCCCCGCGGCTCACCCAGTTCCACATGGTGGAGATATTGCCCGTCGGGCGCACTTCGTAGCCAGCGCGGGTCAGCGCCTGGTTGAGCACCATGCGGATCGCCGCATCATCATCGGCCAGCAGCACAACGTGGCTCATCGGGCCAATCCTTCTTCAAGAGGGGCCTGAAACGCGCCGCTCGCGACAGGCAGCAGAATGCGGAATTTTGTGCGCCCGGGGCGGCTGTCGCAATCGATCACGCCGCCATGGTCGCCGACGATCTTGGCGACCAGCGCCAAGCCAAGTCCCGAGCCATTGGTCTTGGTGGTGACAAATGGATCAAACAGGAACGGCAGGATGTCCGCGGGTACGCCCGGGCCATTGTCTTCGATGGTGATTTCCAGCGGCAGCGAGATACGTTCGGAAACGCCGGTGACGCTGATGCGGATGCCGGGGCGGAACGCGGTGGAGAACCGAATTTCGGGGTTCTGCGTGCGCCCAAGCGCTTCGGAAGCGTTCTTGACGAGGTTGAGGAAGACCTGGATCAGCTGGTCGCGATTGCCATAAACTGGGGGCAGCGACGGGTCATACTCTTCCGTGAAGGCGACCCCGCGCGCGACGCCGTTGCGCGCCAGGAGCTTTACCCGGTCGAGCACGACGTGAATGTTGATCGGCTCGCGCTCCATGGGGCGTTCGTCGCCGAACACTTCCACCCGGTCGATCAGATGAACGATGCGGTCGGTTTCTTCGCGGATCAGCCGCGCCAGCGGAATTTCGTCGCTGGATACGGTTTGCTCAAGCAGCTGCGCGGCGCCGCGAATGCCCGACAGGGGGTTTTTGATCTCATGGGCGAGCATGCTGGCAAGGCCCGTGACCGAGCGAGCTGCGCCGATGTACTGCCCGTACTGCGGCGAGGACGTCATCCGCCCCTGGGGCGACGACCCCGCCCGGCTGCGCCTGTCCTATTCGGACGAGGACGTGAAGGCGATCGAGCGCTCGGCTTGCCCCACGTGCGGTTCGTGCTCGGGCATGTTCACCGCCAACTCGATGAACTGCCTCACCGAGGCGCTGGGC
>CAKTFF010000233.1 GCA_934553185.1 uncultured Devosia sp. | reverse complement strand
AGGATCTTGGTGCCGCGGTTGGTGCGGATGTACTTGGCGTTGTGGTTGATCAGGCGGTGGCGCTTGCCGGCGACGCCTGCCTTGACACGACCGGTCGCTGTGAAGCTGAAGCGCTTTTTGGCGCCAGACTTCGTCTTCATCTTGGGCATTTTGCGAGTTCCTATAAGAGATAACTGGATGGATTGAGGCCCATCGCATTCAAGAACCGCCACGGCATGCCTTGGGGCCGGGCGGTCCGGAGAAGCCGCGTCTATAGGGCCAAAGCGCCCCGCTGGCAAGCCCCAGCCCAGGGGCGACGGACTGCGCCGTAGGCTCGGCACTCTTGAACGGCGCCGTGCCCAGCCCCATATCCCCCTCAGGCGCACGATGCCACTGTTTCGGGTCGGCGCTCAAACGTTGCTTGATGCTCAAGGACGGCTCTGGATGTCGCGTATTTCGGTGTTTTCCGCCCCCTTTCTCCTCGGCTTCGACAGTTTCGAGGAGCGCGTGGACCGGCTCGCTAAAAGCGCCGACGGTTACCCGCCCTACAATATCGAGCGCATGACGGACGCCGACGGCACCGAGCGCTTTCTCGTCTCGATCGCCGTTGCCGGCTTTGCCGCCGGTGAGCTCGACGTTTTGGCCGAGGACAACCAGATCGTGGTCCGCGGCAAGCAGAAGGATGAGCCGGGCCGGGAGTTCCTCCACAGGGGCATCGCGGCGCGGCAGTTTCAGCGAAGCTTCCTGCTGGCCGAAGGCATGGTCATCAAGGATGCAACTTTAAGCCATGGTATGCTCGTTGTTGCTTTGGAGCGCCCCCGGGCGCCCAAGATCGCCCGACGTATCGAAATTCGCTCAGTTTGAGGAAAGGGCCGACACATGTACGAAAAGAACAACAACGAGGCCGTCAGTAACGGCGTGGTGCATCCGCTCAAGATGCTGACCCGCGCCCAGTTCGCAGCGCTTGGCGGTGACGCGGTGGCCTATGTCCGGCCGGTCAGCGGTGCCATCCTTTCAGCCATGATCGACGATGCGGAGTTCAATTCGGCCGAGGATTACCAGCTGGTGATGTCCGCCGATGGCACGCCGCTTCTCGTCACCGACACCGAAGACGCCGTGGTTGATTGGCTGGGCGACAAGAATCTGGGTCTGGCGACGCTGCACTAGCGTCATCAACTAACACTACCCGAACGCAAGGGCCCTCGGCATCAGCCGGAGGGCCTTTTGTTTAGGCGGCGAAGTGGCTGGGGCCGCCCCCGGTCAGCACATCGCGCAACTGCGCCGGGTTGGTATGGCGGCGCAGGGCCTCCACAACCGTTTCGGTGCGCAGCTGGCGCGCCACCAGCGACAGGGCACGCAGGTGGTCGGCGCCGGCGCCAACGGGCGCCAGCAGCATCACCACAAGATCAACCGGCTGGTCGTCCACCGCGTCGAACTCGATCGGCTGGTCGAGCCGGGCAAAAACGGCGGTCACCGCCTTGAGCCCGGGCACCTTGCCATGGGGAATGGCAATGCCGTTGCCCAAAGCAGTGGAGCCCAGATCTTCGCGGCTGGTGATCGATTGTTCTATGTCGCCTGCCGGGCGCCCGGTAATCAATGCGGCGCGTTCGGCAAGCGCGGAAAACAACTGGCTCTTGGTTCGAACATCCGTGCAACACAGCACGGCACGATCAGCCAGGATGTCGGCCAGTTCCATTCACTTTGCCTTGGGATTAACTGTGCTGGTCCATGGCAAAGGCGCCGATCAATTGGCGCCGAGGGCCGGATCGATCCAGCCGATATTGCCGTCTGCGCGGCGGTAGACCACATTCAGCCCGCCATGTCCAGCATGGCGGAACATCACCACGGGATTGCCCGACAGGTCGAGCTCCATCACCGCCTCTTCCACGCTCATCTGGCGCAGGTTCTTGGTGGTTTCGGCCACCACGGGCGGCGCATAGTCTTCTTCCATTTCCTCCAGCGCATCGGAGGCGCCGAACACCGTATATTGCGCGGGAACCCCGTCGCTGTCGGTGGCGGTGTTGCGCGGGCGCTGCTTGAGCTTGCGATTATAGCGGCGCAGGCGCTTTTCGATATGGTTGGCCATGATTTCATAGGCGCTGGTGGCGTCCCCACCCTGGGCGCTGGCCTGCAACACCGCGCCTGAATCAAGGTGAACGACGCAATCGGCGCGAAAGCCGATACCATCGGGGGTAAGGGTGAGATGCCCGTCATAGCCGCCGTCAAAATACTTGCCCACTATGGCGGCGAAATGATCCTCGGCCTTGCCTCGCAGGGCATCGCCGACATCCATGTTCTTTCCCGAAACGCGTAAAGTCATGGCTTCCTCTTTCTGTCCTTGGTTCGACACGCCGACCACCGAAGCCGCTGTCCGGCCTTGGCGATCACACCCGTTACCTGCCCACGGGGAACAGGTGGATGCGGGTTCCGCGTGCCCACAAGATGCAATGCGCGAAGGGTGAAACTGGTTCGCTTGCACAAACGGAGATCGCCGCAACTTGGTGGGGAAGACGGCGTGCTTTGCCGCCACGCCCTCGTTGCTCGACAACCTCAAAAGCCGCCAGAGACCCCCAAACCACCCCCCCCACAATCGCTCCCCTCGGGCTCGACCCGAGGGCCTCCCGCCGCTTGCACCGTGTTGCGAGTGACCCTCGGATCAAAAAACCGAGGGAAGCGCTGGTGGCGGAGATAAGACTGTGCCCCTGCCGCTACTCTCACGGTTACACAGCCTCACCAAGAATCCCTGTCGGTAAACCCCCAAACCACCCCACCCACAATCGCTCCCCTCGGGCTCGACCCGAGGGCCTCCCGCCGCTTGCACCGTGTTGCGAGTGACCCTCGGGTTAAAAATCGAGGGAAGCGCCGGCGGTTGGATTAAGACTGTGCTTGTGCCGCCACGCCTACGTTTTTCGTTGACGCTCACCATAAGGGCTGCTGAAGGCGCGAGGCTTTCTCAGCTGATCCTCAGTGGTCACACAAGCACCTCATGCTTTTGAGCCCTCATGGTGAGCCCGTCGAACCACGAGGGCGGGCACACGATAATTGCCAACCCCTCACAGCACCCGCTGCAGATCCTTCTTCTGCCGCCGCCGGATCACCGAAGACGGGATATTCATCCCCTCGCGATACTTGGCCACCGTCCGGCGGGCGACGTCGATGCCCTGTTCCTTTTGCAGCATGGCCGCGATCGTGTCGTCGCTGAGAATATCGCTGATCTGTTCGGCCTCGATCAGCTGCCTTATGCGGTGGCGCACCGCTTCGGCCGAATGATCCGCTCCGCCATCGCTGGAGCCGATGGCGGTGGTGAAAAAATACTTCATCTCGAACAGGCCGCGCGGCGTCGCCAGATACTTGTTGGAGGTGACCCGGCTAACGGTGGATTCATGCATGTCGATGGCTTCGGCCACCATGCGCAGGGTCATGGGCTTGAGATGGGCAATGCCGTGCAGGAGAAAGCTGTCCTGTTGCCGCACGATCTCGGCTGACACCTTCAAAATCGTCTGCGCCCGCTGGTCGAGCGACTTGGTCAACCAGTTGGCGGTAGCAAGGCAATCGCTCAAAAAGCTCTTCTCGCCCGCATTGCGGCTCTTTTTGCTGACGCTGGCATAATAAACGCGGTTGACCAGCACCCGCGGCAGCGTTTCGCTGTTGAGCTCGATCTGCCATTCGCCATCGGGGCCGCGGCGAACAAACACATCGGGCACCACGGCCTCCACCGGCCCCGCATCAAAGGCGAGGCCCGGCCGCGGGTCGAGCCGGCGCAGCTCGGCCAGCATGTCGAGGAGGTCCTCGCGGTCGCATTGCACGGCGCGCTGCAGCGCCGCCATATTGTGTTCGGCCAGGAGCGGCAGATGCTCGAGCAGGCGCGCCATCATCGGGTCGAGCCGGTTGCGCTCGCGCAGCTGCAGCCCCAGGCACTCGGCAACCGAGCGGGCAAACACGCCCACCGGGTCGCATCCCTGCAAGGCATCGAGCACGGCGGTGATATCGGCCAGCTCGGCGCCCAATTGATCGGCAAGTGCCTCAAGATCGAGCACCAGATAGCCCCCTTCATTGAGGCCATCGATGAGGTGGCGGGCGATCAGCCGGTCCGCCTGGGTGCGCAGCAGCATATTGGCCTGTTGTTCGAGATGCTCGCTGAGCAGTGGCCTTGAAGCAACGAACTGGTCAAGATCGGGCGCCTCGCCGCTTTCGCTGGCGCTCGGGTGATCAAACCGGCTCGACGGTGCCGGGCCTTCGCCATGCCCCTGCTCGGGAAAAACGTTCTCCACTGCCGTGTCAAAGCCATCGGCGATGGAGGCGGCGTCCCCGATGCGCTCGCCGCGCTCCACCGTATCCTCGTAAACGTTGATCTCGGTGGCGGGCTCCGGGGTTTCTTGCGCTTCTGGCAGGGCGTTTTCCCCGCCCTCCTCGCGCTCCAGAAGGGGATTGCGC
>CAKTFF010000232.1 GCA_934553185.1 uncultured Devosia sp. | reverse complement strand
GCAAGCAGGGCGAATGGAACAAGGGCAGCAAGGCGACGCATGGGCAAACTCCGTTTGGTGCGGGGGACTAGTCCCCATCCATTGCGTCAGTAATGGGGCACGCCTGAACCAGACTTGAACGAGCTGTGGAGATCAGACCGATAAAGTATGACTTAAGCGCTTGCCTAGGGGCGCAGGCGTCTTGTACTCACTCCCTAAGCAAAACGAGGCGCGTCATGGCCGGCAAGCATTATCCCGACGGCACTTTGCTGGGCCGCGCCCGAGTGCCGGGCTTTTCCCATCCGCGTGTCGTGACCGTTCGCAATGGCGAACTCATCGACATCACCCAGCCAGGAATGGCCACGGTGCGCGACATCGCCGAGAGCGGGCGGGCTGCCGATCATGTCCGTGATGCAATCGGTTCAAGCCTGGGCAGTGCCGATGCGGCGCTGGCCAATTCCATTGCTGGGCAGGGCGATGTTGGCAGGCCAGGCCTTCTATCCCCCATTGACCTGCAGGCCATCAAGGCCTCCGGCGTGACCTTTGTTGTGTCGCTGCTCGAGCGGGTCATCGAGGAACAAGCGCGCGGCGACAAAGGCCGGGCCGATGCCTTGCGCGGCGACATTCTCGGGCTGATCGGCACCGATCTCAGTGAACTCGTTCCTGGTTCCGAGACGGCAGCGCGGGTCAAGGCAGCGCTGATCGAGCGCGGCGTCTGGAGCCAGTATCTGGAGGTCGGCATCGGCCCGGATGCGGAGATTTTCACCAAGGGCCAGCCGATGAGTTCGGTAGGCTATGGTGCCGAAGTGGGCCTTCATCCCATCTCAAGCTGGAACAATCCTGAGCCCGAAGTGGCTTTGCTGGTGACCAGCAGCGGGGATATCATTGGCGCAACCCTGGGCAATGACGTCAACCTGCGCGATGTGGAAGGCCGCTCCGCTCTGCTGCTGGGCAAGGCCAAGGACAACAATGCTTCCGCCTCGCTGGGGCCCTTTGTTCGGTTGTTCGACGGGGATTTCACCCTCGCAACCGTAAAGCAGTCCGAGATCGCGCTGCGCGTCGAGGGCGAGGACGGGTTCGTGCTCGAGGGGCATTCCTCCATGAACCAGATTTCCCGCAGCCCGGAATCGCTGGTCGCGGCGACCATCGGCGAGCATCATCAATATCCCGACGGGCTGGTGCTTTATCTTGGTACTATGTTTGCCCCGGTGAAGGATCGCGACGGCGCCGGTAAGGGTTTTACCCACAAGACAGGCGATGTGGTCTCGATTGGGACACGCGAGCTTGGCACCCTGCAGAACCGGGTGAACCTTTCAACCAAATGTCCGCCCTGGACCTATGGCGCCAGTCACCTCCTGCGTGACCTGGCCCGGGCGGATCTCCTCTGAAGCTTCCGAAAGGCAAGGCAAATGGCTGAACTACATAAGAACCTCATCGATGGGGAATGGGTGGGCTCGGACGGTGTGGACAACATCAACCCGTCCAACACCGCCGAGGTTGTGGGCGTTTACGCTCGGGCGACCGCCGAAGAAACGCAGCAGGCAATTGCCGCAGCCAAAGCGGCATTCCCCGCATGGTCGCGCTCGGGCATCCTTGAGCGTCATGCCATTCTCTCCAAGACTTCCCAGGAAATCTTAGCGCGCAAGGCTGAACTGGGCGAATTGCTGAGCCGGGAAGAAGGCAAGACGCTGCCGGAAGGCATTGGCGAAGTCACCCGCGCAGCGCAGATTTTTGACTTTTTTGCCGGCGAATGCTTGCGGCTTGCCGGTGAACTTCTTCCTTCCGTGCGGCCTGGCGTTGGCGTCGAAATCACCCGCGAGCCGATCGGGGTGATCGGCATCATCACGCCGTGGAACTTCCCCATCGCCATTCCAACCTGGAAGATCGCGCCGGCTCTGGCCTATGGCAATACGGTGGTGATCAAGCCGGCCGACCTCGTGCCCGGCTCCACCTGGGCGATCGTCGACATCCTGCAGCGCAACGGCCTGCCCAAGGGCGTGCTGAACCTTGTGATGGGCAAGGGTTCGGTGGTTGGCCAGGCCATGCTCGACAGCCCCGACGTGACGGCGATCAGCTTCACAGGCTCGGTGGGCACGGGCAAGCGCGTCGCTGCGGCCTCCATCGAGCACAATCGCAAGTTCCAGCTCGAAATGGGCGGCAAGAACCCCACCATCGTGCTCGATGACGCCGATCTCAAGGTTGCTGTCGAATCGGTGGCGCAGTCGGCCTTCTTCTCCACCGGCCAGCGTTGCACTGCCTCCTCGCGCGTTATCGTCACCGAAGGCATTCACGATCGTTTCGTGGAAGCCCTGGCTGAACGCACGCGCAACCTGCGCGTCGGCGATGCGCTCGACAAGAACACCGACATCGGTCCGGTGGTCGATCCCAACCAGCTCAAGCAGGACACCGACTATATCGCCATCGGCAAGGCCGAGGGCGCCAAGGTCGTGGCCGGTGGCGAACTGGTCAAGGCCTCGACCGAGGGCTATTTCCTTCAGCCGACCCTGTTCACCGAAGCCACCAATTCCATGCGCATCAGCCGCGAGGAAATCTTTGGGCCGGTGGCGTCCGTCATCCGCGTCAAGGATTATGACGAGGCGCTGGCAACGGCAAACGATACGCCGTTCGGTCTTTCAGCTGGCATCGTGACGACTTCGCTGAAATACGCCACGCACTTCAAGCGCAATGCGGAAGCGGGCATGGTGATGGTCAATGTGCCCACAGCGGGTGTCGACTTCCACGTGCCGTTCGGCGGCCGCAAGGGTTCAAGCTATGGCCCGCGCGAGCAGGGCAAGTATGCCGCGGAGTTTTTCACCGTGGTCAAGACCGCCTACACCGCTGCGGGCTAACCGAAGGGGTTCAAACGCAAGTGTCAGCGGTTACCGTCCGCTGACACTTAATCGTCTCTAGGCGACTTGCGAGAAACGCTCGTCAAAGGCGTAGCCGGCACCACGAACGGTGCGGATCGGATCCGAGTCCCGGCCCCGGTTGATGGCCCGCCGCAAGCGGCCGATATGAACGTCCACGGTCCGCTCATCGACATAAACGTCGTTGCCCCAGACGCCATCGAGTAGCTGTTCGCGTGAGTAAACCCGGCCCGGATGGCGCATCAGGTATTCGAGCAGCCGGTATTCGGTGGGTCCCAGATGCACGTCGCGACTGGCGCGCCGCACCCGGTGCGTGGTGCGATCAAGCTCGAGATCACCCACCTTGAGCGCTGCAGTCACCAGGTTCGGATTGGCCCGGCGCAGGAGGGCATGGATGCGCGCGATGAGTTCAGGCACGGAGAAGGGTTTGACGATATAATCGTCTGCGCCGGTCGTCAGTCCCCGGACCCGCTCTTCTTCTTCGCCGCGCGCCGTCAGCATGATGATCGGCACCCGCGACGTATCCTCGCGTGCCCGCAGGCGGCGGCACAGCTCGATGCCAGAGATTTCGGGCAGCATCCAGTCAAGAAGGATCAGGTCGGGCAGCTTGTCCCCGATGGCCAGCTGGGCCTCGTCGCCGGTCTCGGCCGTCACAACGCGGAAGCCTTCGGCTTCAAGGTTATAGCGCAGCAGAATGGCAATATCGCCTTCGTCTTCAACAACAAGGATGGTCGCGGGCATGGAGTGGCTCTCCCAACGGGCATGCGGATTGCCGCAGCCTTGGAGACCTCATGGTGAGCCTGTCGAACCATGAGATCGGGTTCGCTGAAACTTGGGTGCCACGCCCTCGTGGTTCGACAGGCTCACCATGAGGGCTACTGAAGAGGTTCTTAGGCCTTGATCTGCGTTCGCTGCAGTTCCTGCACGTCCGCGGTCAGCTGCTTGCCGGTCTGCAGGTAAAAGGCCCGCTCGGCAATGTTGGTGGCGTGGTCGCCGATGCGTTCGAGGCTCTTGGCGCAGAACAGCAGATGCGTGCAGGTGGTGATGTTGCGCGGGTCTTCCATCATATAGGTCAGCAGCTCGCGAAACAGCGAGGTGTGCATGGCATCAACTTCGTCGTCGCGATTGCACACTTCGATCGCCGCCGCAGAGTCGCGGTTGCTGTAAGCGTCCAGCGCTTCCTTGATCTGGCGCAGAACCAAGGCCGTCATGTTCTTGACGCCATTGTAGAAAGTGGGCTGCAGGCTCAGGCCTTCAAGCTTGAGCGAGCGGCGGGCCAGCTGCTTGGCCATGTCACCCACGCGTTCAAGGTCCGCTGCGACGTGAATGGATGTAATGATCGCCCGCAGGTCCGATGCCATGGGCTGGCGGCGCGCGATCATGGACACCGCCATGTCATCGATCCGGCGCTGCATGTCGTCGATGCGCTGGTCGGCGATGATGGTCACATCAGCCAACTCGCGATCGAGCTTGAGCAGGGCTTTGGTGCCGTTTTCGATGGCCAGCTCAACCTGGCCGCCCATTTCAGCGATGGTCTGAGCGAGGGCGACGAGTTCGTCGCTATAGGAC
>CAKTFF010000231.1 GCA_934553185.1 uncultured Devosia sp. | reverse complement strand
AGGTAATGAACGACGCGGCGATCGGCATAGCTGCGCCAAGGGCGATCGATCACCTGCGACAGGAAGAGGCCCGAGATCAGAAAGAATTCAGGCATGCGGAAGGGCGTGGCGAAGGCGATGAACCAGTGGAGCGCGCCGACGCCGCCGGTGTCCTCGCCCACGCTCGAGGCCGCATACATCATCACCACAAGAAAGATGGACAGGCCCTTGGCCATGTCCACCCAATCGAGCCGCTTAGCGGTTCCAGCCATCCCATGCACTCCCATCGCAAACTGGTGCGCAGCATAGCGGTAGGGTGCCACTGGAAAGGTAACGAGACGGGGATGAAGCGGGCAAAAAGTTGGGACTGGTAAGTGCTTCGCTAAAGTTGTTCAGTCAATGCGATAGGCGTCGAAGCGCCCATTATCGACGTTGAACTTGGTGGCGAGCAGCGTTGCCGTGCGTCCGTTCTGCGACAGGTGGTCAAGCACTGGTTCGCAGCCGGCGCAGACGAGCCAATAAGGGCTCTGCTTTGTCCTGAGGATTGGGGCAAAGGCTTCAGGGTGGTGTTGCCGCCAATCGACCGGTCCGAGCACGGTGCCAATATTGCCATTGATCAGTTGGATATCGTTGACCGCTGCCATAGAGACCCCCGCCATATCCGGCCAGGCGACAAGGTCGCGGTCGGGCCGAAAGCCGGCGCCGGCGTCGGCCAGGATGGTTTGATACAGATCGGGATAGGCCCAATCGGGATTTTGCGCCCGTTGAATGATGGCCGGAATGCTGAAAGCCACTTGGGGGAGCAGGAGGCAGGCCAGCACCCATTGGCGGGGGCGATCAAGGCCGGCGACCGCAAGGGCGGTGAAGCACAACATGGTCATGAAGGCGAAATGCCAGGGAAACCGGCCATAGACCAGAGCGGTGCCTGTGGCGAATACAACCAGCAAGACGAGGACGGTGGCCAGGAGGGTTGGACGGGAGCGGAGGCCGAAAACCAGAAGGGCTAGGGTGATGGCGGCAGTTACGCCATTGCGCAGGTTTGGCGCCATGCCGATCCAGCCCAGGTTGGCGACAATGGCACTGAGAATGTCGGGGTTGGTGGTGCCGGCTGTGGTGTTGCCGAGGCCCGACAGAACGGCCGATGCGCCAAACAGAGCTGCAAGGATGGATGGAGCAACAAGGCGACGGATTGGTGTGCCGCTGTGCCATTGCCAGACCAGCCAGAGGCTAAACAAGATGCCGCTGAAGAAGTGGAAGCCGCAGGCAACGGCCAGGCACCAGGTTGCGGCCTGACGGCGTCCGTTACGGTCGAGCAGAAGAGCGCTGAGCAGCAGGGCGAAGACGATGCTGTAGGGGCGGAAATGATAGCCCCAGGACTGGAGAACCGCAAAGCTCCCCAGCATCATGATCAGCATCAGCGGCGTGGCGCGCAGGAGACGCCAAAGAAGCACCGCGTTGATGACGGCGAACACGGTGCTGAGATAGCGGGCCTGCCCGTAATCGAAAAACAGGGAGAGGGTGCGCAGGAGCCAGTGCCAGAGCGGGGGATGTCCCTCGCTGGGCAGAACGAGAAAGTCTATCGGCCTGGTCAGGGAGGTCGCGACGAGCCAGGCCTGCGCTTCGTCCAGCCAGGGATCATGCGCAATGACCAGCGCAAGCTGCAAAGCGGCATAGACGAGGACGGCGCCGAGGCCGACCATGTCCAGCCGTGTCCAGCCAGCGTCCGCTTGGAGAGTCCTAGGCGACGCGGCGGGGAACAAGGCGTTCCTCGATCTTGTCCGCGCCGGCCGAACCGCCTTCGTGGTAATCGGCATCCTCGTTGACGGTCCAGACATCGAAGGCCTTGCCGCCGGCCATGATGTTGCGGGCGGTGAGCATGCCCGTCATCATGGCATGGTCCTGGTTGTTGTATTTGTGCATGCCGTTTCGGCCGGCGAGATGGAGGTTGCGGAAGCGGGTTTCCAGGCTTTCGGTGATGGTGTCGACGTTGAGTTTGTAGGTGTCGTCATAGACCGGGTAGGCCTTGGGCTGGCGAACCACGGCGCCGTCGATGACATCTTCGGGGCGGGCGAGGCCAAGCTGGCCGATCTCGCGCTTGGCGCGGGCGATCAGGTCGGCGTCGGCCATGTCCCAGGTGTCGTCGCCGCGGTTGCAGAAATATTCCATGCCGTAGCAGGCGGTGTCGGGATCGGGCACCATGTCGGGTGACCAGGACTTGAAGTTCTGAATGCGGCCGACCTTGACGCCCGGATCATGGATATAGATCCAGTTGTCGTCAAAGCTCTCTTTGCCGCGCAGGATCAGGCCGACGATCAGGAAGTCGCGGTAGCGGAGGGCCGACGCGGCTTGGGCAACGGCCGGGTCTTGGTCGGCGCCGAGCATATGCACCAGTTCGTTGATGGCGGCGGTGGAGACAAGGTGATCAGCGGTGATCTTGGTTTCCTTGCCTGCCGCGTCGGAAACAATGGCCACCCATTGGCCGGTGCCCCCGTGCTGGCTGAGGGCGGTGAGGGTCGAGCCCATCATCACCTTGCCGCCATGCTCGACGACCTTGTCGCGGGCGCGTTCCCACATCTGGCCGGGGCCGAGGCGGGGATAGCGGAAGGAGTTGATCAGCGTTTTGATGACAGCATCGCCTTCGGCCTTCTTGCCCCAGCCAAAGCTCTGGATGATGGCCCGATAAAGGTTGAGCCCCTTGATGCGCTGGGCGGCCCAATCGGCTGAAATGTCGGCGCAGTCCATGCCCCAGACCTTTTCGGTATAGGTCTTGAAGAAGATCTCGAACAGGCGGCGGCCGAAGCTGTTGACCACCCACTGCTCGAAGCTGACGACATTGCGGTAGGGGCGGGCCTGGGCCCAGCCATAGGAGAGGACGCAGCGCAGAGCTTCTATGGGGCCGAGCTTGGTGAGGGCGTCGGCGGCGCGGAGCGGATAATCGAACAGCTTGCCATTGTAGTAGATGCGGCTTGAGCGGGGGCGCTGCAGCATCTCGTTGCCCATGATCTCGGTCCACCACGCTTCGACTTCGGCGCTCTTGGAAAAAAAGCGGTGGCCGCCAATGTCGAAGCGATAGCCCTTGTAGTTCACCGTGCGCGAAATGCCGCCGACATAGGTAGGGTCGCGCTCGACCACGGCGACGCTGCGGCCCGCCTTGGTGAGTTCATAAGCCGTGGTGAGACCGGCGGGACCGGCGCCGATGACGAGGGTTTCGACATGCATCAGCCTACCACCGTGCTGCGGCCCGTGAGCCGGTTGAGAATGCCGCCCGCAAAGGAAAGGTGCTTGTGGGCGAAGAAGGAATAAAGGGTGACGAGACCAACGGCGCCCAGATGCGCAAGGCGCTCGGCAGGAGCCTGAAGGGACAGCAGCGCGATCATCGGTATCGGGGAAAGCAGCGCCACGAGCAGGGCGGCGACCAGGAGGCGCAGAAGCAACGTCGACAATGACACGGCAACGAAGCTGGCGAACTGTTGCCGCCTTTTGCGACCGTCATGCGCGAAGACGTAGCGGCGCGACAGAAGGAAGTTGACGCTCATGCCGGCACAGGCGCCGGCAACGATGATCAAGGGGAAGACAACAGGCTGGCTGCTGCGATCAAGGGTCAGCAAAACCTGCACCAATGCGACGTCGACGCATGTCGCCGTTCCAGCGGTCAGCAAGTATCGCGCGAAGAAAATCAAAAAGCCGCCGGAGCAATCGTGCAGACCATGTCGGTCCTGCAAAATTTAACGCGGACGGCTTAACAAACCGCTAGTGCGGAACCAGCCGGCGGGGCGACAGGCGCCCCGCGCGGTGAGGTTTTACTTAGACGGGGACCGATGCGTAAGCGGCGAACAGCAGGCCCATGGTGGCGAAGAACATGACGGAAAGAGAGATGGTTTTGAGCATGGCATAATAGTCCTGCGCCAGGTCGCGGCGCGACGAGAGTTATCGCCGAAAGGCGTTAATCGGAGATTTCGACCGCGTAGTTTTCGATCACCGTGTTGGCCAGCAGCTTATCGCACATGCTGGTGAGGGCGGAACGCGCTGACTCTTTGTCCGTTCCGTCCAGCTCAAGGTCAAAGACCTTCCCCTGTCGCACATTTGCAACACCTGAAAAGCCGAGGCTTTTCAGCGAGCCTTCGATCGCCTGACCCTGCGGGTCAAGCACGCCAGATTTGAGCGTGATGGTGACGCGTGCCTTAATCATGGCTACTGCACCAAACGCGGACCGGTGGTCAGCGCATTGTCGGTTTCCACCAGAATGCCCAGACGTTGGGCGACTTCGCGGTAGTTCTCGATCAGGCCGCCGAGGTTTTCGCGGAAGCGATCCTTGTCCATCTTGTTGCGGGTCTTGATGTCCCACAAACGGCAGCTGTCGGGGCTGATTTCGTCGGCCAGAACGATGCGCATGAGGTCGCCTTCATAAAGGCGGCCACATTCGATCTTGAAGTCGACCAGCTGGATGC
>CAKTFF010000230.1 GCA_934553185.1 uncultured Devosia sp. | reverse complement strand
AATGAAGATGTCGACGATAACCGGCATCTGCCGTAGCCAGCGCATGATGTCGGTGGACGCAAGGGCCCTTGCCGCCAGGTCGGCACCCAGCAAAGCCGCAATCGAATAGTCAATCCAGAGGAACGACGTGTCGTCGCGCAACAGCGGCGTAGCGATAAAGAAAGCGATGGTGGCTAGGTCAACAACCAGGACGGCAAACTGGAAGCGCTGCGCACGTGGCGACTGGCTGTGGTAGAGCAGGCGCAGCGTTGATCGCAGGCGGGCAATGGGCCCCTTAGCTGCCGACCTCTTGCCGATAGTGCGTTTCCGGTTGGGAGTGTTCATTGTATCGCCTTGCCAGCGTCTGATCGACAGCGCAAAACACAGTTCCTGCTAACACCATCTTAAATCAAGTTGACCCTCCGATGAGCCTCTCTGTTTACGACATGTCCGTGCCGATCTTCACCCGCATGTTGTCCAATCTGCTGGCTTTCATGGACAAGGCGGAGGCAAATGCAGCCGAGCGGAAGTTCGACACCAAGGTCCTGTCGGATATGCGTCTTGCGCCCGACATGATTCCATTTCGCGGGCAGGTGATGATTGCAACAGATCACGTCAAGGGCTGCGTTTCTCGACTGGCAGGTCGGGACATTCCCTCGTGGCCCGACACGGAAGAAAGCTTTGCCGAGCTGCAGACACGGGTCCAAAAGGCGCTCGACCTTCTTGCGACGATCAAGCCGGAAGACCTCCAAGGTGGAGAAGCGCGCGACGTGACGCTGAAGCTGGGTGGCAAGGACATGATTATGTCCGGTCAGGCCTATCTGACAGAGCGTGCTCTGCCCAATTTCTTTTTTCATGTGACGACAGCGTATGCGATCCTGCGTCATGCAGGGGTGCCGCTGGGCAAGCGCGACTATATTGGCTGACCGAGACGCGTTGCACGTGTTGCGGGAACGCGTGGTGCGCGATAATGCAGAGCGATAAACGGCAGTCCCGCCACAAGCCCGGCAAGAGGCAGCGATGAAACTGGCATTCGTTATTCCGGCCTATAACGAAGAGGCTTTGATTGGCAAATGCCTCGATTCGGTGGTGGCGGAAATTGCCCGCTCTGGCGCCGATGCAGAGATCATCGTGGTCAACAATGCGTCCACGGATCGAACCGGCGAGATAGCGCGCAGCTTCCCGACCGTGCGGGTGGTCGATGAGCCAAAGAAGGGCCTGGTGAATGCACGCGATGCCGGCTTTGCCGCCAGCGCTGGCTTTGAGCTCATCGCCAATATTGATAGCGATACGATCGTGCCGCCAGGTTGGCTCGACACGGTGTACAGCGAGTTCAAACAGGATCGGGGCCTTGTTTGCCTGAGCGGTCCCTATGTCTACTATGACATGAGCGGCTGGAGCCGGTTCCTCGTGAACATGTTTTATGGTCTCACCTGGCTGATCTACGTCATCAACCGTTTCGTGCTGCGTGTCGGTTCGGTCGTGCAGGGCGGCAATTTCGTTTTCAAGCGTTCCGCCTGGGAGCAGGTCGGCGGCTATGATCGCTCGATCCAGTTCTTTGGCGAAGACACGGATGTGGCGGTGCGCCTCTCCAAGATCGGCGGCGTCAAATGGACGTTTCGCCTCAAAATGATGACGTCCGGCCGGCGCCTCGAGAAGGAAGGCGTGTTCCGTACTGCCGGAACCTACACGCTGAACTTCTTTTGGGTGACGTTTCGCGGCAAGCCGGCAACCAAGGACTATACCGACATCCGTCCCAAGTGACGGCTGGCGACCAAGCGTCGCTGCCGGCCTCGCGTGTTGCAACCGAGGGCCGGCCTTCCCATTTGTTCCCTATCATCAGTCACTCAGGGAGTGGGAACATGCCGAACCAGCAGGACCAACAGGCGATCGACAGTTTGTTTGATCGCATCGCCGATGTTGCGCGCAAGAGCGCGCCGCGCGATGCCGAGGCGGAGGCACTGATCCAGAGCCGGCTGCGCGACTATCCACCGGCGCCTTACTACATGGCTCAAACCATTCTGGTTCAAGAAGAAGCGCTTCGCCGGGCGCAGGAGCGCATCGAGGAACTCGAAGCAACCCAGCGTCCTTCAGGCGGATTTCTCGGTGGCTTGTTCGGTGGTGATCAGCAGCCGCAGCGTCAACCCTCTTCGCGGTACCGCGGGCCTTGGGGGCAGGGGCAGGGGCAGAACCAAGATCAAGATCGCTATGCCAGTGGTCGCGGCCAAGGCGGCGGTTTTCTGGCCGGAGCTGCCCAGACGGCGCTAGGGGTCACAGGCGGTGTGTTGTTGGGTAGCGCGATTGCCGGCATGTTCACAGGCGAGGCGCAGGCCGAAGAGTTCAACCCTGACGATACCGGTGTCGAGGACATGGGTGCGGATCAGGAGATGGATGCCGGCTTTGATGGCGGTGACGGCGGCGGCGACTTCGACATGGGTGGCGACTTCTAGCCTAGCCCACAATACCGAGCCCGGGATCAGAAGGTTCCGGGCTTTCGCTTTTCGTAGAACTCGTTGCCGCCGGCTTCGAGCACATAATACATGTTGTTGTAGGGAAAGCGCAGGCCTGCCGTGTGGAAGTGCTGAGCATTGCGGACGCCGGGATGGCGCGCGCCGCGCAACACTTCATCGGCGACATGGGAGGCCATAACAGCGCCGCTGTCGGTCATCGGTTTGCTCAGGACGCCTTGGGCGAACTGGTTCTTCTGCCCGACAACACCACAGATCGATTTGGGGTAACGCGGGTCGTTGACCCGGTTCATGACCACTGTTCCGACCGCCATCATGCCCTCGGAGCTTGAACGGTTGGACTCGAAATACATGGCCCGCATCAGGCATTCTTTTTCGCTGAGCTGGGCGCCGAAGTTGATGCCGAAGAAACTGCAACCACCCAGGCTTGTCGCTGAAATAGCAACCGCGGCCAAATGCAGGAGGGTTTTTCTGGACAGAAGCACGGGGCATCTCCGGTCTGTTGCAAATGCGCAATGTTGACCGAAAATGCCGCAGCAGCCTTAAGAAAGGCCTGAAGGGAAGGGTTAACGCATCCTTAACTCAGTCGCGGGTGAAGACGAGAGCCGACAGCAGCGCTATGGTGCCGAGGGCGACAATCACCGGAACCGGATTTTCCTTGATCGCCTGTCCGGCGACTCCGGCTTGCCGGTTGACCTGACGCGCAACAGCGGCGCCATGGTGGCGCGCTTCCTTGGCGAGGGCGGCGACGTTGTGCTGCACGTCGCTGAAGGTGTGGCCGCTATAATTTGAAACGGCGTGCGAGATCGAAGCGAGTTCCTCCCGCAAGGCGGCGATCTGCTCGTTCAAAGCCTCTGTCGCGCTTTCCGCAGTGTTTTCGATCGATTTCAGTGAACGTTTTGCCGACGCAGCCATTCTGACGCTCCAATGTTAGTCAGCAGTGAACTCGACACCTGTCGTGAAGTTCCGCCAGGCCGTTGCTGGTGGGCGACATGTGCGATCGAATAAGCTAAGGCAAACTCTTGGTCATTGTCCTTCCAATGACCAGATGCGGATTAAACGTCATGCGAGTGCAGAAACCTATGGCATCCAAGAGCCACGCCCGCCTTAATCGCCTGTTCGACAAGCTGCAGCGGCGCATTCCGGCGTTTGCTGCCCGCATGCTGGAGCGGATAAGGCAGCCAGAAGCCAGGCTGATCCGCATCCCTTTAGGCATTCTGCTGATGTTTGGCGGGATCTTTAGTTTCCTGCCGGTTCTTGGGATCTGGATGCTGCCTTTGGGGCTGCTGCTGCTGGCGCTCGACCTGGTTTTTCTGCAGGGGCCCGTCAACTCCGCGATCCTGCGCGGGACGCGGAAATATCAGGTTTGGAGCCGGGCGCGGCGGGACAAGAAGCTGGCCAAAGGCCGATAGGCGCGAGCGTGCTGTTGTTACCAGTTCGGTAAGAGCAATATGACAATCTGCCCATAAGGCGGCGTGTGAGCCGCAATTTGGGTGATGAGCTTTGCGTTTTTCCCTTGCTGAAAGCCGAGAGTGGACCGAGCCGACACTGCATGGGGCGATATTCGCGCACACTGCGGTCTTTGTGGAAGATGTCGAGGCTGAAGCGCGCCGGCGGCTGCGTTGCTGCCGGGTGGATGAATGGCGGAGCCGCGAGTTCATCACCGGCGAGCCGATGCCGGAAAGCATCCGCCATTTTGCAGCCCATGTCCGCTTTGCCGCCGAGGCGATTTCCCGATTGCTGCCGATTCCGGATGATTTCGACAGCGATGTATATTGGCCAGCCGAGCCGAATTGGTAGAGCTGGGCTGCTCGTCCTGCATCGAGGACGAGCATGCTGGATGGTTCAAACGGCTTTCTTGGCGCGTGCTGCACGCTTCTTGGGCGATTTGATCTGGACTGCGCCGGCGGAGGCTAGTTCGGCGACTGCCTTGAACCAATATAGCTGGTCCTGACCGGCTGGAGAGCCATCGGCTTCCCACATTTCGTAGGCCC
>CAKTFF010000229.1 GCA_934553185.1 uncultured Devosia sp. | reverse complement strand
GCCAAATGCCTATACCTCCAAGGCGAGCCTGGCTTCCGCCTCGGGTGGCCTCACCGCCGCCGACCTGACCGGCATCATCGCCGGCACGGGCGTCAACGCCAGCACCGGCGCGGGCACCGTTCCCGTTGACACTTCTGCGGCTGCTTCCGCCAATAAGGTGGCAACCGAGGTTATGGACGTCGCCGCCGCTGATACCGTCGCGACGGTTACGGGCAGCACGGTCAACGCCGCTGCTGCAACAACCACTACCGGCATCAATGACACCACTGCGTTTGCTACCGCTAACCGCATTGCTGCTGGCGACAGCATCACGGTCAAGGGTGCGTCGGGTACGTTCACCCTCAACGTAACTGATGCGACAAGTGGCGCGCAAGACGCCAATAATATCAGAGCCAGCGACGACGTTGCCACTCTTCAGAGCAAGTTGCAGGCCGGCCTTCGCCAAGCGACCGGTGACACTGGTGCGACAGTAACGTACAACGACGCAGGTAGTACTGGTAACGACAACTGGACGGTTGCGCTCACCGACAATACAAAAGATTACACCATCGGCGGCAACTCTGCAAAGCTCGGCATCGCAGCCGGTACTCGTGAGCCGGTCTTTGGCGACGCAGATATGCGGGCCCTTGTGGCGGCTGGCCGGTCTATGACGATCGCTGTTGGCGACAATGCATCCAAGACGCTCTACATCGGTGATGGCGAAGGCAAAATCAACAATCGTCGCGACCTGCTGGAGCAGCTCAATTCGGTTCAAGGTCTGTCCACCACGTTGAACGCGGACAACACAATCTCGCTGAAGAACGCTTCGAGCACGGATCTGCGTGGCGACATCAAGATCAATGTCGACAATGCCGACGTCTTTGCCGCGCTGGGCATTGCGGACGTTACCACCGCGACGGCCACCAACGGTAAGGTCGATGTCACCGGCACCTCTGCCATCATCTCTGCCACCAACCTGATGGATCAGGTCGCTAACCTCAGCGGCGACAAACTGACTATCGGTGTCGGCGACAACGAGAAGACCTTCACCTTCGGCACCGGCAAGGACGAGATCGCTACCTACGAAGAACTCGAAGCCGCCGTTGGCTCCATGGGCGCCGTTCTGACCAAGGATGCGGGCAACCGCCTCTCGATCAGCACCAACGACGCCAATGTTGCCAAGTCTCTCAAGGTGACCGGCGATGCCACCACCACCCTCGGCCTGAACGACGGTACCTATTCTGGCAGCGGCGACAGCCTGAGCGGCAAGCAGCTCAACATCTCGACCGGCACCGGCATGGATGCCAAGTCGACCTCCATCACCTTCGGCAGCGCTGCCGGCCAGGTGAAGACCCTTGACGATCTCAATGCCCGCCTGAAGGCCGATGGCTTCGACATCGAAGCCAGCCTCGACGATGACGGCAAGCTGTCGCTCAACACCACCAACGCCGCTGCTCGTGAAACCTTCTCGGTTTCGGGTTCTGCCGCGGTGCAGGCTTTCGGTGCCGCGAGCGCCTTCAGTGAAGTCGCCAGCACCGACCCTGTCTTTGGCGGTACCGGTGACGCGACCCGTCGTGGCCTCGTCAACGACTTTAACAACCTTCTTGGCCAGATCAATACCCTGGCTCAGGACTCCAGCTACAACGGCGTGAACCTGCTCAATGGCGACGACCTCTCGCTCGTCTTCAACGAGACCGGTTCCTCCAAGCTCGACATCACCGGCGTGAGCTTCGATGCTTCGGGTCTGGGTCTTAAGACGCTTGCTGCTGACGGTTCGGACTTCCTGGACAGCAACAGCATCAACGACATGATCACCAAGCTCGACAGCGCCTCTTCGTCGCTGCGCAGCCAGGCGGCAAAGTTCGGTTCCAACCTCTCTGTTGTCCAGACTCGCCAGGACTTCTCCAAGAAGATGATCAACACGCTCGAAACCGGCGCCGCCAACCTGACCCTGGCGGACATGAACGCTGAAGCCGCAAACCTGCTGGCTCTGCAGACCCGTCAGTCGCTGTCGCAGTCTTCGCTCTCGATGGCTTCGCAGGCCGACCAGTCGGTGCTTCAGCTGCTCCGTTAAGCGGTTCAGAACCGAAAACAACAAGAAGGCGGGCCCTGTGCTCGCCTTCTTTGTTTTGTCGGGCGTTATGCTCACCAGGGTGCATTGGACGCCCTAAGCGCGGAGAAGCTGACCCATGTCTCTCAAAGTCGAATTGCGGCCGGGCGAGCGGCTTCTGGTGGGCGATTGCATCATCACCAATGGCGACCAGCGCGCACGCCTCTTCATCGACGGCAAGGCGCCTGTCCTGCGCGAGAAGGATATCCTCACTCCCGAAACGGCAAACACCCCTGCCCGGCGGATCTATCTGGCCGTGCAGATGATGTATCTGGCCGAAGATGTCGCCAAGTTGAAGGACGACTACTTCGCCATGATCGACGACATTGTGCTTGCGGCACCGTCGATGACGCCGCTCATCCACGACATAAACAACGAGATATTAACCGAAAATCTTTACAAAGCTCTGAGGGCGGCAAAACGCCTGATCGACTACGAACAGGATATACTGGCACATGCAGCATCAGGGGGCACTGGCCTACCAGCAGACCACAAAGACGGTTGAAACGCCGCGTGAGCGCGAAGCGGCGTTGCTGATGAAATCGGCGGCCGTTCTGCAGCGCGCCCGCGACGAAGCCCCTCAGGGTCCTTCGGACGAACTCGACGGCGCTCTGCTTTTCAACCGCAAGATCTGGAGCATCTTCCTGATCTCGGCGACCCGCGACGACAATCCGCTCCCTGTCCCCGTTCGCCAGAACATCGCCAATCTTGGCCTGTTCGTGATGAACGAGACGCGCGAACTAAGCCAGGCGCCAAGCGCCAGCAAGCTTGATGCGCTGATCAACATCAACCGTCAGATCGCCGCCGGCCTGCGCGGCGCCTGAAAAGGAAGACACGCCAAATGAAAAAGCCCCGCTCTGCGGGGCTTTTGTTTGCGCGCTTGTTTTGGTTGCTAGAGGAAGTTGACGAGGCTGAGCTGGCTGACCATGCTGGTTGCCTGGAAGCTGGCCTGAAGGCGCGTCTGCAAAGCCAGAATTTCCATGGCCACGTCTTCCTTGCTGACCGTTTCGATGTCGCTCAGAAGGTTGGAGAGCTGAGCCTTGTAATCGGTGTGCCTTTTGGTGGCGCTCTCAAGCGCGCCGCGCGCTACGCCCAGTTCCATGGTTAGCACTTCAATCGAGCCTGCCTCGCCATTATGCGACTCCGACAGCTCCAGATGCATGCGCGTTGCCACGGCATCGAATCGCGCCCGGGAGGTTGGATCGGTGCCCGGATAGGTCTCGACGGACATGGCGCCCATGGTCTGCATCATGCGCAGGAAGCCGGACTCATTGGCCTCCATGCCATAGTTGACGCGTGTCGTATCGTCGATCTGCGCGGTGACGCTCTGGCGCGGATTGCCCTGGGCCGCAAGCGAGGCTTCAGTCAGCACTGTCTTGAGGCTTGCCGACAGATTTCTTGCGGTTGCCGCAGTGTCGGCGCCGATGCTGAACTGTCCGGCGCCTGCCGGTCCGACAACCGCCTCAAGCTCCACGGTGCGTGTCGCGCCGTTAGGCTCGGCAAGCGTGATGCTGACCTTTTCACCGGCAAGGGGATTGGCGCCGACCTCAAGGGAAACCGAACTGGGATCGGCTGCGGTGAAGGTCGTGTCGATCCCGGCCGTGTCGGCAGACACACCGGTGATCTGGAAACCGTGTTTGTTGGACGATGGCGCGTTCTCGCTCAGCGTCACCGTATCGCCGGCTGTAGCAACGGAGAGCCGGCCCAGGTTGCTGCTGGCGATAGCAGGGCTTTGCCCGCGATACCACATCACCGTATCGTCCTCGGTGGCGACACGCAGACTGGTCGCTGTAGCCGGATTGCCCTCTACCCGCAGCACCGGCTCGCCAGCACCATTGAAGAAGTTCTGCGAGGCCGCAAAGGTGGATGCGCCGGAGAGCGCCTTGCCGCCGACATCGACGAGCTTGGCTTCAAGCGCGGTCTGGAAGTTGGTCGCAGTCTCTTCGGCGTCGGCGCCGATGACGAACTCATCGACTGAGCCGGTCGCATTGGCGGTGGTGACGGCTTTAAGGGTGATCTGCGTTTGGGTGCCATCGGGCAGCGCAAAGCCCATGGAAATGGTGTGGCCAGGCTCGATCTGTGCGGCGGGTGCTGCGGCAAAGGTGACACTGATGCCGTCGCCCAGCGGCAGGGTTCCGGCTGCTGGTTGGGACACGGAAACCGTGCCGCTGGTGGTGGACACGGTCGATACCTTGAGCCCGAAGGGGTGAACGCCATCTTCGGTCAGCTCAACGGTGGTCGATCCGGCTGCCAGACTGGTGACAAGACGTCCCTGCCCGCTTTCGCCGAGGTCGGCAGCCTTGCGCTCGGTCACCACGGCCTTAAAGCCTGCCTTGCCGGCAAGACCATCAAGG
>CAKTFF010000228.1 GCA_934553185.1 uncultured Devosia sp. | reverse complement strand
GGCCTTCAGCCCGGTGATCGCTGGTGCCTTGTGGCCCTGCGTTGGCTGGAGGCGCACCAAGCCGGCATGGCGCCGCGTATCTTCCTGCGCGCCACCAACCAGGCCGTGCTTGGATTTATCCCCATGGCGGTGTTGAAGCCCTATGCTCTGGACCTCAACTAGGTCGCTCCCGGTGGCCTAATAAAGGTTGCCGATCATCACCGGATGCTCGGCTTCGAGGCGAACGGGATTGCGCAGTGGCAGGCCGAACTGCCTTTCCTCGATCTCGAAGATATCGTTGGCTTGCGTCTTGATCCCGTCGGCGAAGCTCAGCGTCGCCGTGCCGAACATATGCACATGAACATCCCCGGGCTGGCGGAACAGCGCATACTTGAAGTGATGATATTCAAGGTTGGCGATGGTGTGGCTCATGTTGTCCTCACCCGAGAGGAACGGCTTCTCCCAAAGCACTTTGCCGTCCCGCAGGATGCGCGACATGCCCTCAATATGGGCCGGCAGGTCGCCGACGCGCAGTTCCGGACCAAAGGCGCAGGCGCGCAGCTTGGAGTGGGCGAGGTAGAGGTAATTGACCCGTTCGGTGACGTGATCGGAAAATTCATTGGCCAGGGCAAAGCCAAGCCGGCGCGGTTGGCCATTGCCGTCAATCAGGTAGATGCCGGCAATTTCCGGTTCCTCTCCGGCGTCGAGTGCAAAGGCAGGCGAAGGGATTGGGTGCCCGGGATTGATCACCGAATGGCCATTCCCCTTATAGAACCATTCGGGCTGCACGCCATGAAGACCGTTTTGCGGCTTGCCACCCTCGAGCCCCATGCGGAACATCTTCATCGTGTCCGTCAGGCCCGTTTCAGCCGCGCCGCTATTGGCCGTGTGCATCGCATCGCGCGTCGCGGCCGATCCGAGATGGGTGAGACCGGTTCCCGTAACGTGAAGGTGCGCAGCATCGGGGTGATCCACCGGCGCCAGCATGCGCCCTTCGGCAAGCACCGCTATGCGATCGACTTCTGCGCCCAAGCCGCGCTGCTCCACCAGGCTTCCAAGGCCTCCGGTTCCATTCAGAGCAGCTGTCGCCAATTCATAAACACTGCGGGTGTCGTTGATGACCTTCGCGGTCCCGCCCGACACTGCAGCAACAGCGCGTTCGCCGTTATGGTCGAAAAACTGGATCAGGTTCATGGCGGGTCCTCCAACCGGGCTTTGTTCAAGCGCTTAAAGCGCAATCCATGCCGCTCAAGCAAGTTAAATCATACTTTTCACCGGCTGCATTTCAGGGCTGGACCGAAGTGAATGGCACTTGACAGATGGAGAACAAGATGAGAACAAGGCAAGAACATTCATCGGGTGTCCATCTCCTCAAGAGGCGCGTTGCGCGGCTCTCAAGAGCATGGAATAAGGAGAGAACAGATGGCAAGTGCGCCGCTTCGTGTCGTGGAAAGTGGATCGATGGATAAAGACAAGGCACTTGCCGCCGCGCTTGGCCAAATCGAGCGGAGCTTCGGCAAAGGCTCGATCATGCGCCTGGGCGAAGCCTCTTCGATCGAGGTGGAATCGATTTCCACTGGCTCTCTCGGGCTCGATATCGCTCTCGGTATCGGTGGTTTGCCCAAGGGCCGCATCGTTGAGATCTTTGGCCCGGAGTCGTCGGGCAAGACCACGCTGGCGCTTCATGTGATCGCCGAAGCGCAGAAGGCTGGTGGCATCTGTGCCTTTGTGGATGCCGAGCATGCCCTTGACCCCATCTATGCTCGCAAGCTTGGCGTCAGCGTCGATGATCTGCTGATCTCCCAGCCCGATGCCGGCGAGCAGGCGCTCGAAATTACTGACACGCTGGTGCGCTCCGGCGCCATCGACGTGCTGGTGGTCGACTCGGTGGCGGCGTTGACGCCGCGGGCCGAACTTGAAGGCGAGATGGGCGACGCTCTGCCGGGTCTTCAGGCTCGTTTGATGAGCCAGGCCATGCGCAAGCTGACCTCTTCGATCAGTAAGTCCAAGTGCCTGGTGATCTTCATCAACCAGATCCGCATGAAGATCGGCGTGATGTATGGTTCGCCCGAAACCACGACGGGCGGCAACGCGCTTAAATTTTATGCTTCAGTTCGTCTCGACATCCGTCGCATCGGTGCGCTCAAGGATCGCGAAGAGGTTGTCGGCAACCAGACGCGCGTCAAGGTGGTCAAGAACAAGCTTGCGCCTCCATTCCGCCAGGTGGAGTTCGACATCATGTATGGCGAGGGCATCAGTAAGACGGGCGAGTTGCTTGACCTTGGCGTCAAGGCTGGTGTCGTCGAAAAGTCGGGCGCCTGGTTTTCCTATGACAGTCAGCGTATGGGGCAGGGACGTGAAAACGCCCGCCAGTTCCTCAAGGACAATCCGGAAGCTGCCGCCACGATCGAGCGGGGCGTGCGCGAGAGCTCGGGCCTACTTGGTGAGGTCTTGCTGGTCGCGGGCGGCGAGAGCACCGACGACGAATAATCAGTATTTCCCATGCAGGGTAACCGGAGGGGCATCGCGCAAGCGGTGCCTCTTTGTTTGCATGAAGCCATGCCTTCGCCGCAATGCTGGACAGGGCGGCAAGCGGCGCGATAGAAAGCCAGCCGACCTGTTCTGCGGCGCCACGGCGTCACCTTCCCGAATGAAAGCCTCCCCATGACCAGCGTAAATGACCTCCGTTCGAGCTTTGTCGACTACTTTGCCCGCAATGGTCACGAGGCCGTCGCATCAAGCCCGCTGGTCCCGCGCAATGATCCGACGTTGATGTTCACCAATTCGGGCATGGTGCAGTTCAAGAACACCTTCACGGGCGTTGAAAAGCGCCCGTATTCGCGCGCAACGACGGCGCAGAAATGCGTGCGCGCTGGTGGCAAGCACAACGATCTCGACAATGTGGGCTTCACGGCGCGTCACCACACCTTCTTCGAGATGCTGGGCAATTTCTCCTTTGGCGACTATTTCAAGCCCGACGCCATCGAACTGGCTTGGACTCTGCTGACCAAGGATTGGGCGCTGCCCAAAAACAAGCTGATGGTCACCGTCTACCAGGACGATGACGAAGCAGCCGATCTGTGGCGCAAGATTGCGGGCCTGGGCGACGACCGCATCGTTCGTTTGGGTGCAAAGTCGAATTTTTGGCAGATGGGCGATACCGGCCCCTGCGGTCCCTGCTCGGAAATCTTTTATGACCATGGCGAGCATGTCTGGGGGGGGCCTCCGGGCTCGCCAGAGGAGGACGGCGATCGCTGGATCGAAATCTGGAACCTCGTCTTCATGCAGTACGAGCAGCATGGCGATGGATCGCGATCGGGACTACCCCGGCCGTCTATCGACACCGGCATGGGGCTTGAGCGTGTCGCTGCCGTGATGCAAGGCGTGCACGACAACTACGATATCGACCTGTTCAAGTCCTTGATTGGGGCTGCTGCAAACGCCACCGGAACAGAGATCGAGGGCGAAGGCAACCGCAGCTTGCGCGTCATTGCCGATCATCTGCGCTCGATGAGCTTCCTGATCGCTGAGGGTGTGCTGCCCTCGAATGAAGGTCGCGGCTATGTGCTGCGCCGCATCATGCGTCGCGCCATGCGGCACGCGACCCTGCTGGGGACCAGTGAACCGGTAATCTTTAAGCTGGTGCCCACCCTCGTGCGTGAAATGGGCCAGGCCTATCCTGAACTCAGCCGTGGCGAAGCGCTGATCAGCGAAACGGTGCGGCTTGAGGAAGGGCGTTTCCTTAAGACCTTGGGGCGCGGTTTGCAGATCCTGTCGGACGAAACGGCTTCCTTGGGCGATGGAGCCGTCTTGAATGGTGCGACTGCGTTCAAGCTCTATGACACTTATGGTTTTCCGCTTGATCTGACCGAGGACGCCTTGCGGCTGCGCGGCATTACGGTGGACCAGGCCGGCTTCGACGCCGCCATGGCCGCCCAGAAGGCCGAGGCACGCAAAAGCTGGTCGGGTTCAGGCGAAGCCGCGACCGACACGGTCTGGTATGGCCTTGCCGACAAGCTCGGCCCGACCGAATTCCTTGGTTACGAGACGGAAACAGCCGAAGGCCAAGTGCGGGCCTTGCTGAAGGACGGCCAGGAGGTCGAGGCGCTGACCGCCGGCGAGGAGGGCTTCGTGGTGCTCAACCAGACGCCCTTTTATGGAGAGAGCGGCGGCCAGGTGGGCGATACCGGCTCCGTGTCGGGCGAGAGCGGCTCTGCCGATGTGCTCGACACCCAAAAATTCCACGGCGTCTTTGCCCACCGCGTCAAAGTCACCGTCGGCGAGATCAAGCCTGGCCAGGCGCTGACGCTGGTGGTCGATCACGAGCGTCGCTCATCTATTCGCGCCAACCATTCAGCCACGCATTTGCTGCACGAAGCTTTGCGCCTGGTGCTGGGGGACCATGTCGCCCAAAAGGGGTCGATGGTGTCGCCCGACCGGCTCCGGTTCGACTTCTCGCATCCCAAACCGTTGGAAGGGGACGAGGTGGCCC
>CAKTFF010000227.1 GCA_934553185.1 uncultured Devosia sp. | reverse complement strand
CCAGCGCTTCAGGCTGGATCTGGTTCTTGATGATGTCGCGGGTCTTGTAGTGGAAGGTGAAGCTGAACTTCTCCGCTCCTTTGGCGACGATCTTCTTGATGTCGATGTTTTTGAGCTCAGGCTCGCTGCCGTGGTAACCGGCCAGACGCAGCCTGATCAGCGTATTGCCGGCAAAGGCCGTTTTCACGGCGGCAAGAAATTCCTCGATGCGCTCGGTGCTCAATGCCGTTCCTTTGTCGACAGGAACCGGATCTTGGGGAAGTCCTGCTTGGCACGGTCCGCCCACCAGGCATTCTGCGCCAGAAACACCGGTGCGCCGGTGCGGTCCTCGGCAACGTTCATCTTCTGGGCGGTGATGAAGCGGTCGAGTTCCTTGGGATCGTCGCTCTCGATCCAGCGCGCGACCTCGTAGTTGAGGCTCTCAAAGGTGATCGGCACGCCATATTCCTTGGCGACCCGCGATGACAGAACTTCCAGCTGCAGCTGGCCGACAACACCCACAATCCAGTCGGCACCAACCACACGGCGGAACACCTGCGTCACGCCTTCTTCTGCAAGGTCCGACAGCGCCTTGGCCATCTGCTTGGTCTTCATGTGATCGGTAAGGCGCACACGGCGGATGATTTCGGGCGCAAAGTTGGGAATGCCGGTGACGTTGATTGCCGGGCCCTCGGTCAGCGTATCGCCCACCGACAAGGTGCCGTGATTGGGAATGCCGACAATGTCACCCGCAACGGCCTGCTCGGCTAGTTCACGGTCATTACCGAAAAAGAACATGGGGTTGGAAACGGCCATGTCCTTGCCGGACCGCACGTTCTTGAGCCGCATGCCACGCGTGAACGTGCCCGAGCAGAGCCGGACAAAGGCGATGCGGTCGCGGTGATTGGCGTCCATATTCGCCTGCACCTTGAACACGAAGCCGGTGACCTTCTTGTCGGCTGGCTCGATCGGCGCGGGGATAGCCGGTTGCGGACGGGGCTCCGGCCCCCACTCGCCCAAGGTACGCAGCAGTTCGGCAACGCCGATGCCTTTGAGCGCCGAGCCGAACAGGACAGGGCTCAGGTGGCCGGCATGAAAGGTCTCGATGTCGAAGGGCGGAAGCATGGAGGTCGCCATTTCCAGCGTTTCCAGCGCCGTCATGAACACGGGATCCTCGATCAGCGCGTCATGATCGAGCAGGTCTTCAATGGCGTCATATTCCGCGATCGGCTTGCCTTGTGGCGAAAGCACCCGCTGCTCCAATAGGTCGAGATAACCGTGGAAGTCGACGCCCTGCCCGATGGGCCACAGCACCGGTGTCAGATCGAGCGCCAGCTTGCCCTGAATTTCGTCAATAAGGTCGAGCGGCGACAAGCCCTCGCGGTCCACCTTATTGATGAAGGTGATGATCGGGATATCGCGCAATCGACAGACTTCGAAAAGCTTGAGCGTCTGCGACTCGATGCCCTTGGCGGCGTCGATCACCATGATGGCGGCATCGACGGCGGTCAGCGTTCTGTAGGTGTCTTCGGAAAAGTCCGAGTGGCCTGGCGTATCAAGGAGGTTGAGCGTAAGGCCATCATAGTCGAACGTCATCACCGAGGAGGTGATGGAAATGCCGCGCTGCTGCTCCATCTCCATCCAGTCCGAGCGAGTGGAGCGCGTTCCTGCCTTGCCCCGCACCGCACCAGCTTGCTGAATGGCGCCGGCAGCCGCCAGCAGACGTTCGGTCAGCGTGGTCTTGCCGGCGTCAGGGTGCGAAATGATCGCAAAGGTACGTCGGGTGCGAAATGGCTCGGCGGATGGCCGGGGCAAAACCTCGGCTGAGGTGGACATGGACATTGCGGTAAGCTGGACTCGAAGGGCCGCAAGGCAGGCGCGGCAAGGGTGCCCGCTATATAGGTGATCGGGCCCGGAGGGTCAAACCACACAGGCCCTATGCCGCTTCGTTGCTCAGCAACTCGCGGATGAATCCGCTTACCTCTTCCACTGCCATCCGCAGGTCGCCGATCGTTTCGCCGGAAAGCGCACCGTCGGCCCGTAAGGCCTCCTCGGCTCCTTTGGCCAGATCGGCAATGGTCCACGCACCGACGCCGCCTGACGCCCCTTTGATCGAATGCAGGGCCATTGCCAGCTCGTCCGGATCAACGGCGCCTTCAAGGCGCGTCATATAGGTTTGGACGGTGGTGTCGAACAGCCGCAGCACTTCGTATTCGAGGTTCTCGTCGCCCAGGCACTGCTTGGCGAGATGAACGAGATCGATGGGCCGCACGCGGCGGGATTGGGCAGGCAGGTCGTGTTGAGTGACTGCTGCGGAACGCTGCGCCATGTTGGCGGCTCCTCCGTTACTGATGTGGCGACGCGTCTGGCGAGCCGGACAAAAACCACGAGGGGCAAAATAGGCCGGGGGAATGAACAGCCTGTTAAGCGCAAGGCAGCCCTGACGGGTAAGGCGTCTTCCCCAAGAAATTAACCTTTGGGTAAGTTTGCACTCGGTTTGCTTCAAATTGGATGTATTAGTTCACTCTGAACCAGCGCGCGGCGGCACGGTTGGGAGCGATGCGGGGCTTTTGCATCGAATTGCTCGTTTTTGGCGGTGCTACCCCTAACGGGTATCGGGCCAGAACAACTCATCCCGTCTGCCGTGTCGCTGCCAAGCCGACCTGAGAGTTGTAAGAGTATGGCGAAGAACCCGACCCCCCAGAACGATCCCGCCGCGCTGGCGTTTTCAGCTGTTGAAGACGCGCTCAAGGACTCGGTGTTCAACCTCGATAATGCGGCGCAGCCCGCCCCGGAGAAAAAGCCGGCGGACACGACGCGATCGGAGCGCCTGCGTGCAGCCGACAAGATCGCCCAGCAGGCCAGCACGGTTGCCAATGACGACCGCGTTTCAGCTTCAAAAATTCTCTATGGCCTGCAGAATCGCTCCTCCGCAGCGCCCACCTGGATCGCCGTGATTCTCTCTGCGGCTTGGCTGCTGGCGTCGGGAACGGTGGCTTGGCTGAGCTATGGTCCGCGGCTGCGCGATTTCGGCAGTTTTGTCGGCACGGTGGACTTCATTGGTCTGCTTGCCATTGTCTTCCTGCCCATCCTGGGCTTCTTCGCTATCGCCACGCTGGTGCGCCGGGCGCAGGATCTGCGCAACGCCGCCTCCTCCATCACCCAAGCCGCGATTCGTCTCGCCGAGCCTGAAGTAGCCGCCGCCGACAAGGTGGCTTCGGTGGGCCAGGCTGTTCGCCGTGAAGTCAATGCGTTGGGCGATGGTCTTGAGCGCGCCCTGTCGCGCGCCGGCGAGCTCGAAGTGATGATCCACAACGAGGTCACCGCTCTCGAACGCACCTATTCGGACAACGAATCGCGCATGCGCGCGCTGATCGCGGAACTGGCCAGCCAGCGCGAAAGCGTCCTCACCAATACGGAGCGCGTGCGCGAGGCGATCACCGAAAGCCATACCGGGCTGATCTTTGATCTCGACATGATCAGCCAGCGCATTGCCGGCAGCATTGTCGACAGCGGCGGCAACCTGACCCGCGCGCTCGAAACCGCCGGAAACACGCTCAACAATGCGTTTGGCGAGCGGACTGAAAGCTTTGTGTCGCTGGTCGATAACCGCACTCATGACCTGCTGACCTCGCTGGACGAAAGCGCCAGCCGGCTGGCCATCGGCTTCGACGGCCATTCGGCCGGCGTCGCCGCAACGCTGGACGACCATGCCAATCGCATCAACAGCGACCTCGAAGGCCGGATTGCGGCGCTGACCACTGCGCTGGATGGCCAGGCAGACCTGGTGACCGGCGCTCTGGACGATCGCACGCGCCGCATCGAGCAGAAGACGGACAACCTGACCGCTTCCTTTGAAGAGCGCAGCAATGCTTTTGCTGGCCTTCTCGAAAACACAGCCGAGCATTTCACCACGTCGCTTGATGAACGCACGCAGGCCATCTCGGCCCTCCTGACCGGCGGCGGCTCGTCCTTGCTGGAACAGCTGCGCGAGCGCGGCATGGAAGTCACCGGTGGGCTCGAAATGATCGGCCAGCGGATTTCGGAGGACATCAGCACTCGCTCCCGCGAGGCTGAGGTACTGCTGAGTGCCCTCACCCGCCAGCTTGACGAAACCGTTTCCATCCAGCTCAACGCCATGGACAGCCGTCTCCAGTCGGCGGTGATCGAGATCAATGGCGCGCTCGACGATACATCCGAACGCGCGCGGATGACGCTGTCCTCGGCAGGCCAGGACTCGCTGAGCCTTTTCGATGCCAGGCTCAACCAGATTGCTGAAGCGCTCGACAACCGCCTCCAGAACCTTGATGGCGTGATCGGCGACAAGGGCGAAGCCCTGATCGCCCGCCTTGAAGCGCAGGGCACCAGCTTTGCTGCCCGCGCTAACGTGCTGGAAATGGCACTCAATGAAGAATCGGGCCGCTTCAACGACGTTGTCGCCGAGCGCACCCGTGTCATGGACGAACTGTTGGCTGCCCGCACTCGCTCGATCAGCGAGGGCCTGGCC
>CAKTFF010000226.1 GCA_934553185.1 uncultured Devosia sp. | reverse complement strand
GTGCCCGTACTTGGTGAGGGCATCCTGCACGGCTCCCAGGTCGAAGATGCGCGGAACATAAAAGTCGTTCCGGGTCAGTCCCTCGAAGCCTCGGACAGCCCGCATGGTCCGCCCATCGACCAAACCGGGATTTGCTCCAAGCTCTGCGAAGTCGCCCAGGACCTCCCTCATCATCGCCCCTTGCGCCTTCACGGCAGGGTCGAACTCAACCAGCACATCGCGGTTGCGCGTGAAGGCAGTGACCTCACGGGCAAAGTCCTGCCGGCTCGCACCGCTGTTGCGCTCCAGATAAGCCCGGTAGTTGGCTTTGGCTGTGCGGGACCATTTGGCGTCTGCCTTGAGCTGGAGCTGCTGCTGGACCTCGGAAGCGCCAATGGGCGTGATGCCTTTGGTGTTACGCGCACCATCTTCCACCAGCACGTTGCCGATCATGGCAGTGAGGTCGTTGTCGGACTTCTTGAAGGAGCCCGCCACGTCGAAGCGCGGTGCATCCATGACGGCCGGCCGTTCAGCATCACGGATGATGTCCGCTGTGTCCATCCGCAGGCTTTCGCGTGGGTTCACCTGCATAGCTCCTGCGGTCGAGCCGCTGGGTGTCATCGACGTAGAGTTGCGCATTTCCTTGCCGATCTGCTCAAACTTCGCACCCTCTTCAAGGGTCGCAGGGTTCTTCCTGAGCGCGCCGAACGCGCCGCCCAAGCCCATGCCGAGACCCACGCCCCAGTAGAAGTCGCTCAGCTCAGCGGTCGGCTTGGACGCTTGCAGAACGCCCTCGGAAACCGCCGTGCCAATGCCTGCTTCCGCAGCCGATACGCCAACCATGCCGACCTTGCCGAAGCGAGCGGCCATTGCAGCGGGTGCGCCTACGCCGAGAGAGGCAACCGACACTCCGGCAGCCGCAGCCCAGGCAAGCGGGTCCGTCAAACCAGCAGCAACCCGCAAGCCGATGCCGGCCGCTCCCATGGATGCGAGACGCTGTTCAGCAGCCAGCTGTTTGTCCAAGGCTTGGCGCATGCCCTGCGCATGAACCAGCGATTGAGCATCGCCGAAGCGGTCCCAATATTGTTCCGGCAGCCCATCCGTGAGTTCATCCACCAGCTTGCGGTCAAGGCGGAAGTTGGCATCAGGCGCGGCATCCGGTCGATCACGCCACAAGGCGGACATAGACCAATCGGTGTTGATGGCATCCTGAGTGCCCTGCCAGATAGACACATCCGACAAAGCATCTTCGCGGGCTTGATCCAAAGTCCGCTGTTCGGCGTCCGTGAAGGGAACAACCGGCTGGGCGGCATCAAAGGCATTCACCGCGTTGCCGGAAGCACCGACCTGATAGACCGAAGGTTCTCCAGCGATGCCTAGCGTGGTGACAGGAGGCGGAGTGACGCCGGTCATCAGGCCGAACGCTTCGGATGCGTAGGACAAACGACCGGAATAGTTGTGGCCTGCCCTCGGGTTCGCTGCGGTCCAGCCCGCAGGGCGCTCATAGCCAATGAACGCGGCTGTCGCCTCATCCACCGTGTTGGCCTTCATGAGACCGTTGAACGCTGCCCGTTCCTTGTTGCGCAGCTCCCAATCCACGAAGTCAAGTTGAGCATGAAGGTCGCGGGGGTCACGTCCACTCGCTTGGGCACGGGCTACGTGAACGCTCCAGCGGTCATCGTGCCACTGGGCGATGCCTTTGGCCTTGCCGCCATCGCCGTTCGGGCCGTTCGGGTTGAGGCTGCTTTCGCCCAGGAGGTTGCCGATGATGCCAGCGGCTTGGGCGTGGGAGTATCCCCGCGCGGCAAAGAAGTCATAGGCCGTGCGGACGTGGGGGTTCTGTTTGACCATTGGTTTCCATGAGAAAGAATGGGACCGCCCGAAGGTGGCCCCAATAAAGGCTGAGGAGGTGCCAAGCCGCCCGCAGGCGACCCGTTACCGTTTGCTGTGTTCGATGATGTCGAGCGCCTTGCGCTTGCGCTCCTGAGCGGCCTGCTCGCCGTAAAGCTGCACATAGGTGTCGTAGTAGTCGGGGACTTCGACCCAGCGCTTTGCCATCTCCAGCTCACGCGCCGAGAACGCTTCCTGCCGCGTATCGCTTCGCTGGATAAAGGCATCCTTCTTCGCAGTACGCCGCTCCTCATCCATGATGCCCATCGAGCGCAGGGTGAGGTTTGCCCGTGCCGAGTTCTCGACCGGAAGCTGTGTCAGGGCGTCCACGATCAACCAGCCGTTCCCGTTTGTGGCCGGCCGGATGGTGAGGTCGGATGCTTCCTTTCCACCCTCGGCAGCTCCGAAGTCATCGGCATATTTCTGGAGCGCGTAGCCAGCCAACTCCCCGAAGTTCTTGGGAACGTCCTTGCCGGCCGTGTAGATGTAGTTGCCGTTGACCTCAGTATGGGTGGCCAGGAAGCGCGTCTTGGCCTCGTCGAGCGCCTTTTCGGTTCCGAGACCGTTCTGCGCATAGAACTTGCCGAGCCGGCCGATCTCGTTGGCAACGTAGCCCTGATTTGCCGGAGGAGTCGAAGAGCTGAACCAACCGCCGCCGAAGCGGACATCCTGAACGCGCTGGTCGATTTGATCGAAGCGCTGTTGAACAGCAGTGGTCTGGAACTTGCTCGGGTCGGAAGTCATGGCCGTGGCAATCTGGAGCGCCTGTTCAGGAGCCTTTCCGCCGTACTGGGTTGCCAACCGATAGGCTTCATAGAAGTCCCGGTCGCCCGCATCCTTGATGTGGTTTTCCAAGAGCTTCGGGTTGGCATTGTGGAGCCGCATGTAAAGCTCAACGCCTTCCTTAAGCTGCGTAGGCATCTCGCCACCCGAGTTCGTGAACTGGGTAGCTCCTACCGGCGCAGCCGCAAGCACCTGTTCCCACTTGGGGTTCACCAGATCATTGACCGTGAAGGCCTCCACGTTGCGGGCAAAGACTTGTTCAGGCGTGGCCTTCTTCTTTTCCGCAAGCCAATCACCCTCTGTCACGATGGCCGCAGCCACGGCCTTCTTTTGATCTTCCACCGACACCTTCTTGGTGTCCCCGGTGTCAGTCAGGACCGTACCCTCTTCAATGAAAGGAAGCCGGCCTTGTGCGGCTGCGTCCATGTTGTGCTGGAGGAGCGTGTTTTCCGAGTTCCGAGCGTTCGCACGGAGCTGGAGCGTCTGCTCGGACTTGGCTGCCTGTTCGGCTTCCTGAGCTTGAACGCCTGCACTCTGGTTGAGCAGGGAGATGACCTGAGCGTCGCTAAACGCACCGGGGTTTGCCTGATGGTAGGCCATGAGGTCCGCCTGAGCCAGCTTGCCGCCGCGCGCCTGCTCGTTGAACTCCATTCGGGCATCCAATGCCGCCTCACCATTATTAGCTTCCAGCTTGCTGTTGGCCGTGTTGAGGATGCGATTGGCGTCTTGTGAGAACTCGCGGTTGTCCGCCAGCCGGCCCAGCTTAGTGCCATCGGCTCCCACACGCTCGCCGTGCAGGATGGCTTTGGCCATGTCCACATTGCCCTCATTGGCAAAGGCTTCGGCAACCCGGACCATCTCCGCATCCTGCTCCTTGTAGGAGATGCCGAGTAAGTTTTTGTGACCATCGTAATCACCACGGAGCGCCTGAGCGATCTCCTGCGGTGACTTGCCTTCCCCAGCCATCAGCCGCGCGCGACCCAGGAACGTCTCGTAAACGCCCTGCTTTGCTTCTCCAACCGCTTGTTCAGACTGGTACTGTGCATGTGCCGCTCCAGCCTTCTGGCTGTAGTTGCTCATCAGCTGGGTGTAAGACCGGGTGAAGTGCTTGTCGCTGCCGTAGGCATGCAAGTCCTCCCTCATCTGCTTGGCGACGAACTGGTCCATGTTCATCGTTTCACGGTCGGGAGACTGGGCATAGGAAGCGGACAGCTCGTTCATGCGCTGGTAGGCCAGCCGTTCGCCGTACTGCCGCATGTACGTCGCCCGGAACCATGGGTCTTGCAGTTCCGTCATGTCACCGCGATCAACCGCAGCCTTGGACTCCTCGAAGGTCATGCCGCCAATGCGCTTGTTGGCACGGTCCTCTGCGTCCTTCCGTGCTTGCTCATCCTGCTGTTGCAGCATGGCTGCGATCTGCGGGCTGACCGCTGCCAGTGCGCCGGTCAGCTGCTGCAAGCCGCTCGGGCCGCTGTTCGGCTGCTGAGGCCGGCTGTAGGTGTCCACCGGCCTAGCCTGAGGCTGGAGCATGCGTTCGCCAAGGTTAGCCTCGGGAGTGCGGACGCGGCCGTTGTTTCTGCCGCCCACGGAGGGGCGATCATCCACAGGCCGCAGCCCAGGAAGTTTGTTTGCCATATGATGATGTCCAATAGATAGCTGGCGCTTGGCCAGGCAACGGGTGGGTTAGTGAGTGGTCAAGGTGCGGCCTTCAAGCCTAGCCAGAAGCATGTCGCGCTCCGCTCGCAGGGCTTCGGTTTCGCGGTATAGGTCGCGATACAGGATGGCGACTTTCCGCCGCGTCTGCGCCAGCTCGGTGCATTGCTCAATCAGGTACTGTGT
>CAKTFF010000225.1 GCA_934553185.1 uncultured Devosia sp. | reverse complement strand
CTCACCATGCCGCCCTGGATCGTGCCCATGGCCATCGGCATCTTCATGTGGGGCTGGATGTATAACGGCCAGTTCGGCATGATTTCGGGCCTCTTGCAGAACTTCGGCATCATCGACCGGCCCTGGCCGTTCCTTGCGCAGGGCAGTTCTGCCTTCTGGGCGACCATTGTCACCGACGTCTGGATCGGTGTCCCCATGGTGACGGTCTATTTCCTGGCCGCCATGCAGTCCATTCCGCGTGATCTCCACGAGGCAGCGTGGACCGATGGGGCAGGGCGCTTCTATCGCTTCCGCCGCATCACCCTGCCCATGATGGTGCCCGCCATCCTCACCATGAGCCTCCTTTCGCTCATCGCCACCTTCAACAGCTTCGACATCATCTGGATCCTGACCCAGGGTGGCCCGTCGGGCTCCACCACGACCATGATCATCGACACCTACAAGACCGCCATGGGCAGCCGCAAATATGGCGAAGGCGCCGCCCGCGCTGTGGTGATCTGTGTTTTCGTGTCGATCTTCTGCCTCGTTTATTTCCGCGCCGTGCGCCGGCTGTCCCAGGGAGAAGCCAAGTGAGCGACATTGCCCGCACCGAAGAAATCGCCATTGCCGACAGCCCGGCTCTGGTCAAGCCTTTGCGCCGCGCCCGCTCCGCCAAGGCGATGATCGATCGCTACCGCTGGTACGAGGTCACCGCCATCTATGCCGGCATCGCCCTGTTCCTGTTCTTCATGCTCGCGCCCTTCATCGAAGGGTTCCTGGTGTCGCTCAAGCCGCTGAGTCAGCTGTTTTCCACCCCTTACAGCTTCATTCCCGAAAACGGCTCCTTCGACAGCTATGTCCGCATGTGGCAGTCGGTGCCGCTCCTCGGGCTCTACATCTTCAATTCGTTTTTCATCTCTTCCGTCGTGACCCTCGTGGTCATCCTCGTCGTGGTGCCCGCCTCCTATGCCTTCGCCCGCTTTCAGTTTGCCGGTTCGGGCGCCATGTTGGGCGGGTTCCTGGCCGTCAACATGTTCTCGGGCGCCGTCCTTCTGATCCCGCTGTTCCGCCTGATGCGTCAGTTCGGCCTGCTCAACACCTATTGGGCCATGATCGTGCCGGGGGCGGCCTTTCTGATCCCCTCGTCCATCTGGCTGCTGCGCACCTATATGCTGCGCATCCCCCGCGAGCTCGACGAGGCGGCCTGGGCCGATGGCGCCTCGCGCCTTTACACCCTGCGCCGGGTTATCCTGCCGCTGGCCATGCCCGGCATCGTCGTGGTCGCCATCATGACCTTTATCGGCGCCTATGCGCAGCAGTTCATTTTCGCGCTGACCTTCAATTCCAAATCCGAGTTCATGCCGCTGCCGATCGGGCTCTTTGCCTTTTTCGGCAAGCAGGAGGTGCAGTGGAACGAGTTGATGGCGGCCAGTTTCGTCGGAATCCTGCCGGTCATGATCGTCATCGTGTTCCTGCAGCGCTATCTCGTCGCCGGTCTCACTGCTGGTGCCGTGAAGCAGTAAGGGAGGCCCTCGGGCCAAAACAAGGGAGACTACAAACTATGAGAAAGACTCAGCGCCTTCTGCTGGCGTCGGCTGTCGCCTTGACCAGTTCCACTGGTCTGGCCGGTCTCGCGGTGGCCGAGGAAATCAACTTCATCCTGTGCGGCGACGCTGTTGACGCCAAGCACCAGGAATATATCGACGAGTGGAACGCGGCTAACCCCGATGATCAGGTCGTGCCCGAAGTGGTCGGCTGGGGCCAGTGCCAGGACAAGGTGACCACGCTTGCCGTTGCCGGCACGCCCGTCGAGATCGCCTATGTCGGCTCGCGCACCCTCAAGCAGTTCGCTCTCAACGACCTCATCGTTCCCGTGCCGATGACCGAAGAAGAGCGCAGCGCCTATTATCCCTTCGTTCCCGAAACCGTCACCTTTGACGACACCCAGTGGGGCATTCCGGTTGCCTTCACCACCAAGGCGCTGATCTGGAACAAGGACCTGTTCGAAGCTGCTGGTCTTGATCCTGAAACCCCGCCGAAAACCTGGGCCGAGCAGCAGGAATTTGCCCAAGCCATCAGCGATAACACCGATGCCGATGGCTTCGGCCTCGTGGCCAAGACCTTTGACGGCACCGTTCACTGGTTCCTCCACTGGGTCTACACCAATGGCGGCTCAATGATCGACGCCGATGGCAACATTACCCTGAACTCCCCGCAGAATCTGGCTGCCCTCACCGCCCTCAAGGACATTGTTCCCTATTCGGAAGAAGGCCCCACCGCCTACGAGCAGAACGAAGTGCGCGCCATGTTCCTCGATGGCACCATCGGCATGATGCATATCGGCGCCGGCATCGTTCCGCTGATCACCGAAACCGACATCAACTGGGGTCTCGCCACCCTGCCGCTCGGCCCTGAAGCCCAGGGTCCCGGCACGCTGCTGATCACGGACTCGCTGGCCGTGTTCAAGGGCACCGGCAACGAAGACAAGGCCATCGAGTTCGGCAAGTTCTTCACCGCCCCCGATCGCCAGTTCGCCTATGAAACCCAGTTCGGCCTGACCCCGCTCCGCCCCATCCCGCAGGTAGATGAGCTGATCGCGGCCAATGACTATTGGAAGGTGTTCATCGACTCCATCGAGTTCGGTGGCCCAGAGCCGCTGTTCACCGACTATGTCGGCTTCCAGAACACCATCATCGAAATGGTGCAGTCCGTGGTCACCGGCGAAGCCGAGCCGCAGGCTGCGCTCGAAACCGCCGCTGCCGAACTCGAGCAGTTCAAGTAAGCTCCAGCTGGCCTGACCCAAATACGCCATGCGGGCTCCGTCCGCATGGCATCCACCTAGACCCCGCAGGAACCACGGCCCATGTCCCAACTTCGCCTGTCGAGGCTCGAAAAAAGCTTCAACGAAGCCCGCATCATCAAGGGCATCGATCTTGAAGTCTCCGAGGGCGAGTTCGTGGTTTTTGTCGGCCCCTCCGGCTGCGGCAAGTCCACGCTTCTCCGCATGATCGCCGGCCTGGAGGACGTGTCTGATGGCGAAATCTCCATCGGCGGCAAGATCGTCAACGACCTGCCGCCGGTGCAGCGCGGCATTGCCATGGTGTTCCAGTCCTATGCGCTCTACCCGCATATGACCGTTTATGAAAATATCGCCTTTCCCCTGCGCGTCGAAAAGCTGCCCCAGGCCGATGTCGACCGGCGCGTCCATGCCGCGGCCAAGGTGCTCCAGCTCGAGCCGCGCCTGCAGCATCGTCCCGGCCAGCTCTCCGGCGGCCAGCGCCAGCGCGTCGCCATCGGTCGCGCCATCGTGCGCCAGCCCAAGATCTTCCTGTTCGACGAGCCGCTCAGCAACCTTGACGCCGCCCTGCGCTCCGAAATGCGCATCGAACTCATGGAACTGCACAAGCGCCTGGGTTCAACCATGATTTATGTCACCCACGACCAGGTCGAGGCCATGACCATGGCCGACAAGATCGTGGTGCTCGATAGCGGCACCATCAGCCAGATCGGCTCCCCGCTCGATCTTTATCACCGGCCTGACAACCTTTTTGTTGCCGGCTTCATCGGCTCGCCCAAGATGAACTTTGTTTCCGGCGCCGTCACCACGGCCGACGGAACCACAGCCATGATCGATCTGGGTGCCCTCGGCACGATCAACCTCCCGCGCCAGTCGCGCGTCATTGCCGGCGAAACCGTAACCCTGGGCATCCGCCCCGAGCATATGCGGCTTGGCCCCGGCGCCTTCACCCTGTCGATAACCCCACGGATCGTCGAGCATTTGGGGATCCACACCGTGGTCTATGCCACCCTGCCAAGCGGGGAAAACTTCGTCGCGTTGTTTGAAGGCAACCCCGACATCCAGGATAACCAGCCGCTTCAGATCAGCTTTGCCCTCGACCAGGTCCATCTGTTCAACCAGGCTGGCCTTGCCGTCTACTAACCGCACGAAGTGTGCAGTCATTCGTCTTTCCGCTCGACAGGAGGGATCGGGGTGAGGTCGCCGGGTGATCCACTGCCAGACTTTACCCTGCCTTTCCGGGTGAGGGAGTCAAACATTCTGCCTCACCATGAGGGCTGCCCTGGCCGCGTCTTTCAATAGCCCTCATGGTGAGGTGCGAGTTCTTCACGAGCCTCGAACCACGAGGGCGTGCCACAAACGCAAAAAGAAGATTGCCCATGACCATCAGCTTCTCCCTTGCCACCACCTGGTCGCCTGCCGCCGATGATGCCCCGCTTGGCTATGGCATCGAGCTCACCAATACCGGCGACGAACCGGTTGGCAATTTTCAGCTCGGCTTTTCCGGGCCCGCCCGCATCGACCCCCATGCAACGCTTGAAAACGGCACGCTGCTCAAGCGCCTCTCCAACCACACGCTGATTGCGCCGCCCGATGGCTTCGTGCTCCAGCCCGGCGAAACCTGGACGGCCACGGCCCGCGGCCTCTCCTATGGTCTCCGTCACTGGAGCGATGGCGCCAATACCGGCTATGTCGTCCTGGAGGACGGCACGCTGGTGACGCTCGCCACC
>CAKTFF010000224.1 GCA_934553185.1 uncultured Devosia sp. | reverse complement strand
GCTCGTCGCGGAAGTCGAACGGGGTGAAGTAGCGCACCGTGACCAGGTCGTCGAGCAGTCCCGGAATATAGCGGTCGTTGAGGTACTGGAGAATGCGGTCGCGATACTTCGGCCCCTCCACCGCCCAGTCGATGTCGGCCGTTCCCAGATGCGGCACCGGCGACAGCACATAATAAGCGCTCGATCCGGGCGGGGCGAGGCTGTCGTCGGTCACCGAGGGGGCATGAAGGTAGAGCGAGAAATCGTCCGCCAAGCCATCGGTGCCAAAAATCTCGCCGATCAGTTCGCGATAGCGCGGCCCGAACAGCACCATGTGGTGCTTGAGTTCAGGATGGGTGGTCTTGAGGCCGAAATAGATCACGAACAGCGACATGGAATAGCGCTTGCCTTCGAGCGCCTTGCCTTCCTTTTCGCCCCGCTCGGTGCCGCGCATCATGTGCTTATAGGTATGCACCACATCGGCATTGGAGGCGATCTGGTCGAAGCTGTGCCGCGTCCCATCCTTGAGCGCCACCGCCTTGGCCCGCCCGCCGTCGATCTCGATGCGGTCGATCTCCGCATTGAGGTGAACGCGGCCGCCCAGATCTTCCAGCAGCCGCACCATGCCCGCAATCAGCGCCCCGGTGCCGCCCTTGGCGAACCAAACGCCGCCCTTGCGCTCCAGCGCATGGATCAGCCCATAAATTGAGGACGTCTTGAACGGATTGCCGCCCACCAGCAGCGAATGGAAGCTGAAGGCCTGCCGCAGCTGCTCGTCCTTGATGAACTGCGACACCTTGGAATAAACGCTGCGATGGCTTTCAAGCCGCATCAGCTGCGGCGCCGCCTTGATCATCGACCAGAAGTTGAGAAACGGCACCGTGCCGAGCTTCTCGTATCCCTCCCGGAACAGATCTTCCGAATAGTGGAGAAACTTTTGGTATCCCGCGACATCCTCGGGTGACTTAAGCGCGATCTGCCGGTCGATCTCGGCCTGGTCATTGGCATAGTCGAAGCGATACCCGTCCTCCCAGCACAGCTGATAAAAGGGCGTCACCGGCAACAGCGTCACATAGTCGGAGAGCTTACGCCCCGACAGCGCCCACAGCTGCTCGAGGCAATCGGGATCGGTGATCACCGTGGGGCCCGCATCGAAGGTGAAGCCGTCATCGGTGTAGACATAGGCGCGCCCGCCCGGCTTGTCGCGCTTCTCGAACACGGTGGTCTGAATACCCGCGCTTTGCAGCCTTATGGCAAGCGCCAAGCCGCCAAAGCCTGCGCCGATCACGGCGGCTGTCTTGTTTGTGCTGGTCACAGGTTTTTTGCTTTCAACAAAGGCGCTTCCCGGAGGCAGGCAAGGGCGCGATGAACAGGAACGGGGGGCTTGCCGACAAGGATGCGCGCGATGTCGGCCCAAGTTGTGCGTCCCGCATAGAACCGCTCGATCAGCGGCTGCGGCAAACGGTAGAAGCGCTGCAGCACCAGATGCCGCTTTTCCGGCCGCGCCGCGCGAAACAGCATGCGGTTCAGCAGCCGGAAGAAGCGCTGTTCGCCATGGCGCTTTCGCGCATGGGCACGGATCGCCTTCGCCAGCGCTGCACTGGCAACCGGCCAATGATCGGCCACGAGGTTGGCGACCCGCACCGCTTCGGGCAGGCTGTAGCCGGTGGTGGGGTGAAACAATCCGGCCCGCATGCCCGCCTGCGGCACGTCGGCGGGCCGTTCGGCCCAGAACCGCTCCCAGTCATGCGCCAGAGCAATCGGCAGCACGCCGTTTTCCTCCCGCACCACTCGGCTGACCGACCAGCCCTGTTCTTCGGCATAACGCCCGATATCGGCAGCCAGCGTCTGAAGGTCCAACGCTTCGCCATCGGAATAGCGGGTGTCCTCGATCAGCACGCGCGTGGGCGAAAAAGGCAGCAGATAAACAAAGCGATAGCCGTCCTGCTGATCCACCGACGCATCCATGATCACCGGATGGTCCAGGCCATGGGGAGCCTGCAGTTCCACTTCGAGCCCCATGAACTTTTGGTAGCCCAAAGCCAAAGCCGTACTGGGCTGGTAGCCACGGCAATCGATGACGCAGCCTGCTGCAATCGCGCTGCCATCGCGCAACACCACCCGGTCTGGATAAACCGCAGCAACCGCCATGCCGGTGCGGATCTCCACATTGGGCAGGTGCCGCATCGCTTCGGCCACCGAGTCGCTCGTTAAGGAGGCATAGCCTGACGCCAGATGCCGTCGCAGCTTTTGGAACCGCACCGATTGCCCGCTCCAGCGATGCCGGATCAGGGGGGTAAGCCATGGGAGATCGTCCGGCTCGACATCATGCTCGTGAAACGACCAGGTATGCTCGCCAAAAGGCGCAGCAGCCCCTTCCAGCACGAGAATGCGCGGCCCTTTTCCGCCAAAGGACAACCGCTGTGCGATCAGCGCACTTGCCAGCCCCGCGCCAACCAGCACCAGCGGGTATTGTTGGCTTTGCGGCAAAAAACACTCCCCGACGCTGACGTGCCGGACCGGCACCAAACTTGGACGCATGGCTACACCGGCCTTGGGTCCGTGCCCATACCCTCCGCCGATGATTATGCGTTGCTCTCGACATTGTTCACGGGCAAGGCTTAGTTTGCCACCCGCTCTGGGGTAAAAGAAAGCACGCGTGGCCCGAGCCACCCTGCCCCGCCTGGTCGAGGATCCGATTGCGCATAGCCTTCTTCAGCCCGCCTCTGCAGGGTCACCTGAGCCCCGCATCGGCTCTTGCCACCGCGCTGGTTTCGCTCGGGCATGAATGCTTTTTGGTGCATCACCCAGAACTTTCGCCCGACCCGGTCTTTCGCTCGCTCCCCATCGATGCAGAACAATGCCAGTGGACCCCGGCAAGCTTTGTCGGCCATGCCCGCTCCTCGGGCCTGCCCTTCGGTGTTTTGCGGCTGGTGCGCGACATGGCGGCGATGACCGATTCGCTGTGCCGTACCGCCCCGGCGCTGCTCCGGGCCTATGGCATCGAGGCCGTGGTGTCCGACCAGCTCGAACCCGCCGGCGCGCTGGTCGCCCGCCATCTTGGCCTTCCCTATGTGTCGCTGGCCTCCGCCCACCCCATCAACCGCGAACCGCTGATCCCGCTATCGGTGCTCCCCTGGCCCTATGTGGACAGTCCCCAGGCCATCGAGCGCAATCGCGTCGGCGCCTGGATTGCCGACAAGCTGACGGCGAGGCACGACCAGACGGTCAGCCAATGGTCCCAGCGCTGGGGCCTGGGTCCGCTCCACACGCTTGGGGACTGCCTGTCGCCGCTGGCCGACATTTCCCAACTCGTGCGGGCCTTCGATTTTCCCCGGCAGCACCTGCCCACAAGCTTTCACTATGTTGGCCCGATCCGCCGGGGCGAACGCCCGCAGCCCACGGCATCCGCCGGCGACGGCCGCCCCCTGATCTATGCCTCGCTCGGCACCCTGCAAAATCACCGGCTCCCCTTGTTTCGCCGCATCGCCGACGCCTGCCGGCAGCTTGATGTCCGGCTGATCCTCTCCCATGCCAATGGCCTGACGCCCGAACAAGCGCAGACCATCAAGGCCGATGAGGTCGTGTCCTGGGTCGATCAGGGGGAGATCCTGGGGCAATGCGATGCGGTGATCACCCATGGCGGTCTCAACACCGTGCTCGATGCGCTGGGGGCGGGCCTGCCGACCCTCTGCCTGCCGCTGGCCTTTGAACAGCCCGGCATCGGCGCCCGCCTCGCCCGCTCCGGCGCCGGCAAAGTCGTATCGCCCCGCGCAAGCACCAGCCGCATCGCCGCAGCTTTAGCCGACGTCATCAAAGACCCCAGCTTCCGGCAAAAAGCGCAGGCGCTCGCGCGGGAAATCGATCAGGCCGGTGGCGCCCCCGCCGCCGCCCGGATCATCCACGGCGTGCTGACCCAAAACGCCTGACCGTCAGGTCCCATCCTCCGGCGGATAGCGATGGGTTTGCCCCTGCCAGTCGCGAATGTTCCAGCATCCATCCCCGTTCGCGATGGCCGCAGCGGCGATCGGCACCTTGCCATGCCCGCCGGGCAGGTCGAGCACATAGGTCGGCTGCGCCAGCCCGGAAATACGCCCCCGCAGCCCAGCCACCAGCGCCTGGCCTTTCTCGATCGACAGGCGAAAATGGCTTGTTCCGGGCGCCAGGTCCGGATGGTGGAGGTAATAGGGCTTGATGCGGTGTTGAACGAACAACTTCATCAGCGCGGCAAGCGTCTCCACGTCGTCATTGACCCCGCGCAGCAGCACCGACTGGCTGACCAGCACCACGCCGCCATCAACAAGCCGCGCGATCGCCTCTGACGCTTCGGGCGAAAACTCGCGTGGATGGTTGGCATGTACCGCGAGATAGGTCGCCTTGCCGCTGGCCCGCAGCGCCGCGATCATGGGGGCATCCACCCGCCCCGGCTCCACCACCGGCACCCGCGTGTGAAACCGCACGACCTGCACATGCACGATCGCCGCCAGCCGCTCGGTGATCTCGCGCAGCCGGCGCGGCGACAGCACCAGCGGGTCGCCCCCGGTC
>CAKTFF010000223.1 GCA_934553185.1 uncultured Devosia sp. | reverse complement strand
GTATGTTGAAGAGCTCGTTCACTGCGAAAAGCGGGTAAATGGCGAACCATGTGCTGAGAACGTCGGATGAGGCGAAGCCATAGGACAGGCCGACCCAAATCAGGCAGCCGACACCAGCCGACACCTGCCGGATGCGCGGAGTAACGTGCTTGCGGGCGCCGTTGACGATCAGGCCAATGAGCCTCGCGATCCCGACCAGCAGCATGCCGACTCCCATCCAGAACTGGACGGCGCCACCAGCCCAGCCGGTGAAAGAGAACAAGCTGAGGAAGCCTGACCAGGTTGCCTGGTGGAACAGGTCTTGCGCGATAACAAGCACGAAGCCGAACAAGACCGTGTGCCCAGCCATGAACCACTCCGGCATGCGCGGGCCGAACCGATGGGTGATGGACACCCATAAGCCCGGCCCGACATAAGGGGCGCGTTGCATGATGATCACGACGCCTTGTTGCGCGGCGCCAGGTAGACGACGGCGAAGCCGATCACGGCGTTGATCAGGCCGACAGCGACATAGCCGTACCAAGGCATGGCGACCTCGGGCGGGATCACGATGAAGGTGCCCAGGCTGGTGACGCCGGTGACAGCAGCGCCAGCAATAGCTTTCGAGATGGAACGAAGGTCCATTTGGTAAGTCTCCGATGTTGTTGGGGGTTTGTGCGCTAGAGCGCGGCTTCAAGCGCGTCGAGTTCGGCGCGGATGATCTTGAGATGCTTGCGGGCAACGTCGTTTCTTGCCACTGGCGCGGGCTGCGGGAAATGATCAACCTCCGCTACAGGCGGCAGTGAAATCGGGAGGTACTTGGCAGCGGCAAGCGCAGCTTCAAAGATCAGCGCCAGCTTGCCGATCTCCAGCTGCCGGTCGGTGCCGTTCACGATCCGCCGGGCCGCAACGTATTCGCGCAAATCTTCGTCGTCGCTTTCGTCCACTAGGTCGATGAAGTCACCGAGCGCCTTGCCGGTGAACCAGCCATGCTCCATGCCGTCGAACAGGATGCGCACCGACAGCGCTGGCTCCATGGCCTTATCGGGATTGTTGATCAGGTCGATGCCGTAGAACTTGCCAACTTTGCCGTAGTTCTCGAACCAGGTGAGCTGGACCAGCCCGCGCCCGTAATAGGGGAAGTAGCGCAGGTGCTTCTTGCGCCAGGCCTCTGGCAGCCAAAAAGCTTCACGCACCGGCTGCATGGTCTTGCCGCTCTCCCACCAAGCCGTCGAGAGGCAGTAAGCGGTATGGTTGAGCCCGGTTCCCCGGCGCTCCGCTTCGTCAAGCACGAGCTCAAACCCTACGACGTTTGCCTGGGTCAACGCGCCAAGCTTCGGTCGCAAGGCGTCAAAGAACGCTTTGCGGTTCATGGCCATGAAGGCCTCCTGTGATGATGTTGGTTGAGTCTGAGCGGAACCCGTGAAGGGATCGCGAGTTACGGCAGTGTGAGCGCGCGTCCTGCGCTTGCACTCTCCAGGTACAAGCCCTAGCCACCCCCCGGCTGGGGCTTTTACTTGTGGTACGCCGCGAGCCATCTTCACGGCAGCAATGCGGATTTAGGGCTGCGGGCTAGTCAATGATTGGCAAAGAAACCCGCCGCAGCGGAGCTTTGCTCTGTTGCGGGCCATTAGGCACAACTAAGCCAGCGCTCCCGTGCTCTCCGCCCATTCTGCTGAAAAAGCGCGGTCTACAAGCCCCCTCCTTCGCGAAAAGTAGGGGATTGCGACAATTGCCGACACAAGCCTAAGGCGAAATACTTAGTCAGGACGCAGAAGGATCAGAGAAGCCTTAGCTGAGGAAGATGTTGACTAAAATAGCAATTCCACTAACGGCAGTGGACCTAAACCACTACTTTCGCAATCGAGCGCAGGAACAACACGTACAGGCAGCTATGCTAATGGCCTTGGTTCCGTCGGTAGACATGACCAATCCAATTGCCGCCCACCTGATAGAGCGTATCGCCGGCGCCATGGTTCACTCTGCTGAAGAGGACGCCAACCTTATCGGCGCAATCCGAGAAGAAATGCAGAACGTCCCCAGACTGGCGACCTTTAGGGTGCCTCTTCAGTCCTTGCCTGTCGCCCTCAATGGTGGACTGAGCGAAAGCTTTAGCGACTGATGATTTTCGATGTCGGGCGGCTGTGCTAAGCCTCAGGCTTAATACGTGGCCTGTGGACAAGCGTGAGGATGCCAGCGAGTGAGCGAAGAGCCTGCACTGAATTACCTTCGTGCGCTGAGGTTCTGGTTTTGGGTCCTGGTGATCGGCGTTTTTGCCTTCGGCTACTTCACCTGGATAGTTTGGGAAATCTTCGATCTGCCCGCGCCAACGAAGGGCCGGAGGGATTACGAGGGGCTTCTTCTGACCCTTTGGTACGCCTTTATCGGGCTGCCCCTAGGCTTGGAGATCCATGCAAAACTGGTGAGGACATATCCGGTTAGTCCCAGACTCTTGGAAGGCGCAGGTCGCCTGTTGTGGCTGCTTGCGGCCCTCATGATGTATGGCTTAGCCAAGGCGCTGATATTCATAGGCGGGATAATGATAGCGCTGCTGGACTAACGACACTCGGGTGCAATCTACGCTGTTGTTGATGGGCACGAATAACGCGCCGGATCGGCGTTAAACGAAGAGGATCCACCATGGCGATGATGTATTTTGTTCAGGGTTTTCGGCAGAAGGGTCGGAAGCTCGAGCCGGACCAGCCGCAGTCAGCCAAGTCGCCAGAGGCAGCCGTCGCTACAGCCGAGCGCATCGCGCCCTCACGTGCAGGCGTCTGGGCTTACTCGGCGAACGTCGATGTCGAGACAGACACCTATGATGAGCCGCAGGTTCTGATCAAAATCGGCACCCTGCCGCCTGGGTTAGGCGAGTAGGCAAGTATGTGAGCCGAGGCGCCTCAAAGCGGAGGAGCCAAGGTGGGCGGCCCTGACTCCTCCTACCGCCTGGAGCGGGAGATTGGCTCCAAGCAGTGACGCGAACCGACAGGATTCGGGTTAGCCGAACCTTTGCGGGCTGTTAACTTTTTGATCTTTCACAGCTTCTCCACCGAGGCGATCAGCACGGCCGAGGTGAAACCCGTTCATGGGCAATCACGTAGCTGATTGAGCTGGGTGCCCCGCCAGGCGCCCAGCGGCAGGCCATCTACCAAAGGGATGGCCTGCCCATTCGAGCAACGCTCACTGGCGGGCGCCCCTCGCGGTAGATTTGCGCGAAACTATGCGGCGAGTTTGAAGGACGAAACGTCACCGATGAAAACTCGATAATCCACCGTTGCCCCTGGAACAAAGCGAGCGGCGAAGTCGATGCTCACACTCGTCCCGCCAGCCGAGTTTTCTTCGGGTAGGTTTTGGAAGTAACCGTCGATCAGGAAATTCGCCCCGCCCTCATTGAGCGGAGAAAAGCGAGACATCCACTGGTGACGGCCGCCCGCAGGCTCAAAGCCGATTGCCTGCACCCCGGCAGGAGGCGAGACGCCGTCACGGGCGGTTTGTTTGATCCGTCCGAATGCCTTGAATGCCTCTTCGATCGCGAATGTGACCATAGCCGTTTCGCGGAGCTGCACTTGCACCGTGCCTGTTCCCGCCAAACCCGACACGTCGATGAACTGCCCAGGGATGCCGTCGAGAATCCCCAAGCTGAAAGCAATAGTTAGCCCGGCTGTTCCGGTCAGCGAGGCAGCCAGCCCCGCCGCGACCACGCCGGTTGATCCAGAGGGCACCGTGCCACCGCCGCTCATGAAGTCGGCCGCATAGAGATCAGGACCGAGGCCAAGGGCGGCGATCAGTTCGGCATTGGTTGCCGTCGCGAACTTGGGCCGCTCGACGGCCGCGATGTTGAAGGCTAAGCGATCGGCGCCGAAGTTTGTCGGGTGGACGCCATCATAGGCATAGACCGTGCTGGAAAAGTCGATGCCGCTCCAGATGCTATCGGGCAAGACCTCAAGCGTTGCCCCGTAGAGATCCTTGGCCGGGCCGCGCAGCCACGCAAAGACCTCAGCATTGCGCGCCTGCAAGGCGGCGTTGTTCATCACCGTCACCGTAGGCGCATTGGGGATGGCAACCACGGTCTTGCCGGCCGCTTTCGCCCTGTCCAGGTGGGTTGTCCAATAGCCAATCTGGTTGGCGGCCGTGATGCCGTTGCCATCGTTTTGACCGAACAGCCCATAGATGCGGCTTGCCGGTCCGCCCCATATCGTTGAAGCACGATCGGCGATCTGCTGCCCCGTTTGTCCCGCGACGCCCATGTTGTAACCTGAAGCTGCAGCCGTACCGCGCCCTGTTGTTCTCGGCGCAAGGCCTGCGCGCAGATGAAACGGCAACATGGAGAGATACGACTTCATGCGATAGTCGCCGTATGTCTGGCTGTCGCCGAATGCGCCGATCACGGTGGTCGCCGGAAGCAAGATCGGCTGCGACGGCTCCGACGGCTGTACCGGCGCCGCCTCGAACTTAAGCGCAGAGTTGCCACCCCCAAAAAGCCGCCCAGGTCGAACCAGCATCTAGGAACTCCGCTTTTCGCAGAGCGTGATCTTCAGCACTCCCGTGGCAGTCACGCCACC
>CAKTFF010000222.1 GCA_934553185.1 uncultured Devosia sp. | reverse complement strand
CGCGCATCCAGCTCTCCATCAAGGCGCTGGAAATCGCCGAAGAAAAGGAAGCTGTCGCCAACTACGGTTCGTCCGATTCGGGCGCCTCGCTGGGCGACATCCTGGGCGCAGCGCTCAAGGACCGCGACACCAAGTAAAAGGTGCGCATTCAATCACCGGCCCGCGCTTTCGAGCGCGGGCCTTTTTGCTTGGACGAGCAAATGACCAACGCAATGCACTGGCGGGCGATGACGGTGCTCGACCTGCCCTCGGTTGAGGCGATCGCCGCCGCCGCCCATCCCCGTTTCCCCGAAGATGACGTCGTGTTCGCCGAGCGGCAGCGCCTTTACCCCGATGGCGCGCGGCTCCTTGAACTCGACGGTGTTCCGTCGGGGTATCTACTGTCCCATCCCTGGCACAGCGGCACCATGCCCGCCCTCAATAGCCTCCTGGGCGCCATTCCGCCCGACGCCGACACCTTTTACCTCCATGACCTGGCTTTGCTGAACCCGGCGCGCGGCACCGGCGCTGCGGCGCTGATCGTGGGAGACATCCTTCGCCACGCCCGCAAGCAGGGCTTTGCCAGCGCCACCCTTGTTGCCGTCAACAGCTCCCTGCCCTTCTGGTACAAGCACGGCTTCCGCTCGGTGGAAGCGCCCGAACTGACGGGGTATCTGCAAAGCTACGAGGCCGAAGCGTGCCTCATGCACAAGCTCTTCTGACTTGCCAAGCCCGCCAGAGGGTCCTACCGCTAACCGGGCTCCAGCCGAGACCCCCCATGACCGACCAGCCGCTCCACGAACCATCCCGCCCCTCTGACCCCCACGCCGCTATCGCCGCCGACACCTATCGGCGCTCGCGTGGCCTTTGGCGGGTGCTGGCCTTTCTGGCGCTCGGTCTTGCCGTCATCCTCGCCATCGGGCGCTTCGCCTTGCCGCCGAGCGCCGCGGGCAACTATGTCGCGCGGCTCGAAATCGATGGCACCATCACCACCGACCGCGAGCGGCTCGACGCCATCAAGGATCTTGCCGAAGATGACGCGGTCAGCGCCGTGATCGTCGCCATCAACTCCCCCGGCGGCACCACCGCGGGCGGCGAGGAGCTTTATGAAGCGCTCAACCAGTTGCGGGCCAGCAAGCCCACCGTCGCGGTGATCGGCGAGCTGGGCGCCTCCGCCGCCTATATGACCGCCATCGGCACCGACCGCATCTTTGCCCGGCGCCTGTCCATCGTCGGCTCCATTGGCGTGCTCTATCAGCACATCGATGCCGGCAAGCTCCTCGACACCGTTGGCGTCGATCTCGACAAGGTGGCCTCCGGCCCGCTCAAGGCCGAACCCGATTTCGATGAACCGCTCGAAGGCGCGCCGCGCGCCTCCATTGCGGCCCTGGTGGACGACAGCTTTCAATGGTTTGTTGACCTCGTCGCCGAACGGCGCAATCTGGATCGACCTGCCGCCCTGGCGCTGGCCGATGGCCGCATCGTCACCGGCCGCGTCGGCGTCGAAACCGGCCTGATCGACGCCATTGGCGGGGAAGCCGAAGCCCTAGATTGGCTCGAAAGCGAGCACGACCTTGAGGATGATCTCGATGTCCACACCGTCTGGCCCGAGCCCGAGGAAGGCTTTAGCCTTCTTGGTACGCTCCTCGGCAGCCAGGCGCGCGCCGCCCTGGGCCTGGGCGAAGGGCCCATCGCGCTTGACGGGCTGGTCTCGCTTTGGCAGGTTGGCGCAACCTTGTGACCAGGGTCACCAAGCAAATCCGGAGCCTTGCATGATCAAGTCGGAACTGGTCGAGAAGCTCGCGGCGGAAAATCCTCATCTGTTCCAGCGTGACATCGAAAACATCGTCAATGCCATTCTCGACGAGATCGGCGACGCCATGGCGCGCGGTGACCGGGTCGAGCTGCGCGGTTTCGGCGCCTTTTCGGTCAAAAACCGTCCCGCCCGCGTCGGCCGCAACCCGCGCACCGGCGAGCAGGTTGATGTGGGTGAAAAATACGTTCCCCAGTTCAAGGCGGGCAAGGAAATCCGCGAGCGGCTGAACCGCTCGTGAGCACCAAAGGTTCGCAGGGCACCCCGCGCATGCTCAACAAGATCGTCGGCTGGGTCATTCTGGTGCCCTTATCGCTGCTGCTGATCGTCTTCGCGCTGGCCAATCGCCATGTCGTGGCCGTCAACTTCAATCCCTTTGTGCCGGTGGAAGGCGCGCTGGCCCCCGGCTTCGGCGTGCCGCTCTTTGTGGTGCTGTACCTCGTGCTGCTGATCGGCGTCCTTCTGGGCGGCATCGCCACCTGGTTCGCGCAGAGCCATCACCGCCGCCGTGAAAAGCACTGGCGCCGCGAGGCCCATTCGCTGGGCAGCGAGCTTGAGGCGCTCCGCCGCAAAGATGGGCAATCCCAGCCCGCCGCTTTGTCCGATGTCGACGATCTGGCGGAGTTGGGCTGAGCAACGCCATGGCCGATCCTCTCCTGATCAAGATCTGCGGCATCAAGACCGCGCCATTGCTCGAAACCGTGATCGAGAACGGGGCCGACATGGTCGGCTTCATGCACTTCACCCGCTCGCCCCGCCATGTCAGCATCGAGGGGCTGGCCGATCTCATCGGACAAGCCCGCGGCCGCATCGAAACCTGCGTGGTGCTGGTCAATCCCGACAATTCCTGCGTCGCCGAAGTGGCCGCTCTCGGTCCCGACTGGATCCAGCTCCATGGCCCCGAAACCCCGCACCGGGTCGAGGCCATCCGCGCTGAAGCGGGCGTCGAGATCATGAAGGCCCTCCCCATCGGCTCAACTGAGGACGTCAAGCAGATCAGCGCCTTCGCCGATATTGCCGACCGCATCCTCGTTGATGCCAAGCCCCCCAAGGGCGCCGATCGGCCGGGCGGGCTGGGCCAGAGTTTTGATTGGTCGCTGCTCGAAGCGCTGGACCCCGCCATCCCCGTCATGCTGTCGGGCGGGCTGACACCCGACACCGTGGCTGAAGCGGTTCGCACCGTGCGTCCTCTTGGCATCGATGTGTCCTCGGGCGTCGAAACCGCCCCCGGCATCAAGGACAAGCGGCTGATCGAAGCCTTTATCCGCAATGCCCGCCTGGCCGGTTAACGGTTGCGTTGAGGGCCGCGCCCATCCTACAGAGACCCCATGGTGAGCTGGGGCGAAGGCCCGCTAACACGCTCAGGATGAGGTTTCGGGCACGAGGCCTCCGCAACAGGATCGACCATGGATACCACCGGCATCAATTCCCTGCGCAATGGCCCCAATGAACAGGGCCAGTTCGGCATCTATGGCGGTCGCTTCGTTGCCGAAACCCTGATGCCGCTTATTCTGGACCTTGAGGCGCAATACCGCGCCGCCAAGAACGATCCCGCCTTCAAGGCCGAGCTCGACGATCTCTCGGTCCATTATGCCGGCCGCCCGAGCCCGCTCTACTTCGCCAAGCGCCTGACCGACCATCTGGGCGGCGCCAAGGTCTGGTTCAAGCGCGAAGAGCTCAACCATACCGGCTCGCACAAGATCAACAATTGCCTGGGCCAGATCCTCCTGGCCAAGCGCATGGGCAAGACCCGCGTCATCGCCGAAACCGGCGCCGGCCAGCATGGCGTCGCCACGGCCACCGTTTGCGCCAAGTTCGATCTGCCCTGCACCATTTTCATGGGCGCCACCGATGTCGAGCGGCAGATGCCCAACGTGTTGCGCATGAAGATGCTGGGTGCCGAAGTCCGCCCCGTCACCGCAGGCGCCGGCACGCTCAAGGACGCCATGAACGAGGCCCTGCGCGACTGGGTCACCCATGTCGACACCACCTATTACCTGATCGGCACCGCAGCCGGCCCCCATCCTTACCCTGAAATGGTGCGCGACTTTCAGTCCGTGATCGGCACCGAGCTCAAGCAGCAATTCCGCGAAACGGAGGGCAAGCTGCCCGACGCGGTGGTCGCCTGCGTGGGCGGCGGCTCCAATGCCATCGGCACCTTCCACGCCTTCCTCGATGACCCCGAAGTCGCCATCTATGGCGCCGAAGCGGGGGGGCACGGCATGGACACCGAAAACGGTCATGCCGCCTCAATGACCGGCGGCCGCCCGGGCGTCCTTCATGGCAACCGCACCTATCTGCTCCAAGACAAGGACGGGCAGATCCTTGAAGGTCATTCCATTTCCGCCGGCCTCGATTATCCCGGCGTCGGTCCCGAACACGCTTTCCTCCACGACAGCAAGCGCGTCACCTATGCGCCCATCACCGACAAGGAAGCCCTCGACGCTTTCCAGCTCTGCACCCGCCTCGAAGGCATCATCCCGGCGCTCGAATCCGCCCATGGCCTCGCGCAGGTGATCAAGATCGCCCCCACCATGAGCGCGGATCAGTCTATCGTGCTGTGCCTCTCCGGCCGCGGCGACAAGGATGTCGAAAGCGTCGGCAAATATCTGGGATTGCTCTAAGCCATGTCGCGTATCGAAAAGCGTTTCGCCGAACTCAAGGCGCAAGGCCGCCCGGCGCTCGTGACCTATGTCATGGCCGGCGATCCCGATCTGGCCACCGGTCAGGCCATTCTTGAGGCGCTGCCGCA
>CAKTFF010000221.1 GCA_934553185.1 uncultured Devosia sp. | reverse complement strand
CAGCCGGCCTGGGCGAAAACAGCTATGACACGGTGATCGCCAATCCTCCCTTCTTCACCCACGGCACGCTCTCCCCCCAAGCGGCACGAGCCGATGCGCGCCACATGGACGCGGCCTTGCTCGATCACTGGATCAAGGCGGCCGCCGGCGGTGCGGGGGCGGGAGGCGAAATCATCTTCATCTATCCCGCGGCAAGCCTTGCGCCGCTCCTTGCTGGCTTCACCCAGCGCTTTGGCGCCGTGACCATCTTGCCGCTTTCGCCACGGCCGGGCGAAGCCGCCAGTCGTGTGCTGATCCGCGCCATCAAGGGCTCGCGTGCCCCCTTGACCCTCCTGAGCACACGCGCCCTGCATGAAGATACGGCAAGAACCTTCGCGCCCACGTTCGATGCGATCTTCCGGGGCGAGGATCGCCTGCGCTGGTAATCACCGGTGGCGCGACCTAGATAGGTGAGCGTCCACAAGGATAAAGCATGCTGCTGCGTATCATCATCTTCCTCCTTATCGGCCTCGCCATCTTTCTCGGCGTCCGCAAAATCTGGCGCGACTGGACCGGGCAGTTCAGGGTCGAGGAAGAAGAGCAGCGGCGCCTCCGGCGTGAGCGCGACCTGTGCGAGCGTGCCCAGCCGGGCATTATCGATCTCAAGCGCGACCAGGATGGCACCTTCCGCCCGGGCGAGGACGACAAACGCCGTTGACCGCCCCCACCGGTCAAACTAGAGCATTGTCCCGCAAAACAGGGACTGCAGATGACCAACCCGGCCGCCCATATGGACCCCAAGAACTCCTTTCAGGGTCTGATCTTGACGCTGCAGAACTTCTGGGCTGAACAGGGCTGTGTCGTGCTCCAGCCCTATGACATGCAGATGGGCGCAGGCACCTTCCACACCGGCACGACCCTGCGCGCGCTTGGGCCCAAGCCCTGGAAGGCGGCCTATGTGCAGCCTTCGCGCCGCCCCAAGGACGGTCGCTATGGCGAAAACCCCAATCGCCTGCAGCACTATTACCAGTTCCAGGTGATCCTCAAGCCGTCCCCGCCCGACATTCAGGACCTTTATCTCCGCTCGCTCGCCGCCATCGGGCTTGATGCAAGCCTCCATGACATCCGCTTTGTCGAGGACGATTGGGAGTCGCCCACGCTCGGCGCCTGGGGCCTGGGCTGGGAATGCTGGTGCGACGGCATGGAAGTGTCCCAGTTCACCTACTTCCAGCAGGTTGCCGGCTTTGAATGCTCGCCCGTGCCCGGCGAGATCACCTATGGGCTGGAACGCCTCGCCATGTATGTGCAGGGCGTTGAAAACGTCTACGACCTCAACTTTAACGGCCGTGAGGGCGACGATAAGGTCACCTATGGCGACGTCTTCCTCCAGAACGAGCAGGAATCATCGAAATACAATTTCGAGGTCGCCGACACTGAAATCCTGTTCCGCCACTTTGCCGATGCCGAGCGCGAGTGCCGCGCCATCCTCAGCAAGAGCGCCGAAGCCAACCGGCACACCATGGCCATTCCCGCCTATGAGCAGGTGATCAAGGCCTCGCACAACTTCAACCTCCTTGATGCCCGCGGCGTCATCTCGGTCACCGAGCGCCAAAGCTACATCCTGCGCATCCGCGAACTCGCCAAGAGCTGCGGCGAAGCCTGGCTGCAAACGGCAGGTGGCGGGGCCGAGTAGCGCCGCAATCCCATTGCGCTGGCGCGGCGGCAATGTAATCTCCGCGTCATTCTGCGCTTGGGAGCACGCATCATGATCGGTTGGATCATTCTCGGCCTTGTCGTCGTCGCCGCCATCTACGCCGTCGCCCTCTACAATGGCCTGGTGAAAAACCGGCAGCTGGTGGAGGAGGGCTGGTCGGGCATCGACGTGCAGCTCAAGCGCCGCACCGATCTCATTCCCAACCTTTTGGAAACGGTGAAAGGCTATATGGGCCACGAGCGCGAAACGCTCCAAGCCGTCACCAATGCCCGCGCCTCCGCCACAGCCGCAAGCAACGGCACGCCCGAGCAGCGCGCTGCGGCCGAAGGCCAGCTTTCCGGCGCGCTTGGCCGCCTGATCGCCACGGCCGAAGCTTATCCCGACCTCAAGGCCAATACGACTTTCCTTGAATTTCAGAATGCCTTGCGTACGGTTGAGGACGAGATCCAGATGTCGCGCCGCTACTATAATGGCGCCGTGCGCAACATGAACACCATGGTCGAGTCCGTGCCCTCCAACTTCATCGCCGGCCCGTTCGGCTTCCATAAGGCGCAATATTTCGAGCTGGAGAACGAGGCCGACCGCGCCGTGCCGACCGTGAAGTTCAACTGACGCCCATGCGCTTCCGCTTCTGGTTTGCGGCCTTCCTTGGCCTGCTTTTGCTCGCCACGCCGGCCTATGCCCGCGAAGAAATCTCGGGCTTCCTTGCCGATGTCACCCTGCGAACCGATGGTTCGGTGCGGGTCACCGAAACCATCGAGGTCAACAGCGAAGGCGAAGAGATCCGGCGCGGCATCTATCGCGACATCCCGGTTGTTCTCCTGAACGACAGCGGCCAGAAGATCCGCTCCGAACTTGAAGTGCTCAGCGTCATGCGGGACGGGGAGGACGAACCTTTCCGTACCGAGCGCATGGGCAACTTCATCCGCGTCTGGATCGGAAACGAGGAGCAACTGATCTCGCGCGGCAAGCACCGCTACCTCGTGACCTACACCATGGATCGCATGGCCCGCACCTTCGCGGACTATGACGAACTCTACTGGAACGCCACAGGCAATTACTGGATCTTTCCCATCGTTCGCTCCCAGGCAAAAGTGACGCTCCCGGACGGCGCCGTTATCTCGAACCTCGTGGCTTATTCCGGTGCTGTCGGGTCCGAGGAACAGGCCGTCACCGCCACACGCACCTCAAACACCACCGCCACCTTCCGCACCGACCGGCCCTTGGGGGCAGGGGAGGGCATGAGCTTTTCGGTCAAGTTCAACAAAGGCGTTCTCCTTCCCATCAGCGACACGGTGGCAGCCCTGCATTGGGTGTCGGACATGCGCGAGATCATCCTGCCCGTTCTCGGCGTCATTCTGGTTCTCTGTTTCAATCTCCTGGCCTGGAACAAGGTCGGTCGCGATCCGCCCAAGGGCACGATCATTCCCCTCTTTCATCCGCCGAAAGACTTCTCGCCAGCCCTCACCCACTATGTGCACAATTGGGGCTTTCGCGGCTGGACCGCGTTTACCTCTGCCTTGTTCGACCTTGGCGTCAGGGACCTGGTCACCATCGAGAACCGCGCCCAAAGCCTGTCCGTGACCGCCACCGGCAAGACGCCCGCCGCAGCTTTGCCCCCCGGCGAAAGCAAGCTGCTCGGCTATGTGCAGGGCAAGGGCACGCTCAGGGTGGACAAAAGCACCGGCGTCGAACTCGCTTCGGAGCATTCGAGCTTCAAGAGCGCCATTGAGCGGGAAAACCGCAAGGTCTGGTTCAACCACAACTACGGTTATGCCATTTGCAGCTTGATTTTCGCCCTCGCGATCCTCGCCGCCATGGCCTGGTTTGAAGCGCTCGAGCCCGAATGGCTCATCATGGCCATCGTCGGCGGCGTAGTGCTCGGCCTTGGCGCCACAGCCTTTGGCTCATTCTGGAAGGGCGGTGGCTTCCAACGCTTCTTCGCGCTGCTTTGGGTAGCGGTCGTCGGCGTAAACCTCCTCGGCGGCACGATCGAGATGTTCACCCAGGCAACGGTCAACACCGCAGCCCTCGCCGCTTTGTCCATCTCCCTACTGACGGTGGTCTTTGCCGTTCTGATGCGCGCCCCCACCATCCAGGGCCGCAAGATCATGGACCAGATCGAGGGCTTCAAGCTCTATCTCCACACGGCCGAGCGTGAACGGCTCAACATCGCCGGCGCGCCCCCCATGACTGTGCAGCGCTTTGAGCGTATCCTGCCCTATGCCATTGCCCTCGGCGTCGAGAAGCCTTGGTCCGATCACTTCGAAGGCGAACTCTCCCGCAACGCCGTCAGCGACATGAGTGCAGGCACGCTCTACCGGCCCCGGTGGTATTCCGGCTCGACGGGCTTCTCGCCCGGCCAGATCTCGAGCACCGTCAGTACCGCATCAGCGAGCATGACCGCTGCCATGGTGGCCGCCCAACCGGTCCAGGCCAGTTCCTCGGGCTTCAGCGGCGGCGGTGGCTTCTCCGGCGGCGGCGGTGGCGGTGGAGGGGGCGGCGGCTGGTAATCGGCTTATAGACTTCCCCGTGCACCCAAGCTAAGCAAACCCGCGCTTTCACACCCGGTATCCGCCCATGCCCGACCTGCTGCTTGAACTCTTTTCCGAGGAAATCCCGGCCCGCTTCCAGCGCCGCGCGGCCGATGACCTCAAGAAGGCCGTCACCAATGCGCTGGTCGATGCGGGTCTGGTCTATGAGGGCGCTAAGGCTTTCGTCACGCCGCGTCGTCTGGCGCTGACCGTCTCCGGCCTGCCCACCCGCTCGCCGGATACGCGCGAGGAAAAGAAGGGTCCCAAGCTTGGCGCACCGCAAGCGGCTATCGATGGCTTTCTGCGCGCTGCGGGCCTCCAGTCCA
>CAKTFF010000220.1 GCA_934553185.1 uncultured Devosia sp. | reverse complement strand
GTCTCCGTCACTGGAGCGATGGCGCCAATACCGGCTATGTCGTCCTGGAGGACGGCACGCTGGTGACGCTCGCCACCGCCCCAACCAAGGGCAAGGGTCACAATTCGCCTCTCCTCAAGGGCGCAGCCAGATTTCCCGTTCCAGCCAAGGCGCCGGTCTCGGTATCGATCATCCCCTGGCCGCGATCGGTTGCCACCACCGGCAGTCGTACCGCACCTCCCGGCCTTGATCTTGCACCCGAAGGCGACGACGCCGGCCGCGCCGCCGCAGCCTTTGCCGGCCTCGTCGATGACCTCTTCCAGGTTGAAGCTATCGTCCGCCCCGCCTCCGAAGCCGGCCTGCCCGTGGCCATCCGCCACAAGGAGGGCCTGGGCGCGGAAGCCTACGAACTCCACTTCACCCCGGATGGCGCGACGGTTGAGGCCACCACCCGCCAGGGCATGTTCTATGGCCTTGTAACGCTGGGGCAGATCCTGCGCGGCGCGCGTCTTCACCCCCAGACTTTCGTGTTTCCCACCGGCGGCACGATCACCGACGAGCCCGGCTTTAGCTACCGTGGCTGCCACCTCGACGTGGCCCGGCAATTCTATTCGGGCGCCGAGGTCTCGCGCCTCATCAAGCTCCTTGCCTGGAACAAGCTCAACACGTTCCATTGGCACCTGTCGGAAGACGAAGCCTGGCGCGTCGAGATCGACGCCTATCCCCAGCTCACCGAAATCGCGGCATGGCGCGGCCACGGCAAGGCACTACCGCCCTTGCTCGGCTCGGGCCCTCATCCCACCGGCGGCTATTACAGCAAGAACGTGATCCGCCAGATCGTGGCCTTGGCGGATGCGTTAGCCGTCAAGGTGATCCCTGAAATCGACATGCCCGGCCACTTCTATGCCGCGCTTCAGGCGCTGCCCGAACTGCGCGATCCGGCTGAAACCGGCGAATACCAGTCCGTCCAAGGCTTCCCCAACAATTCGCTCAATCCTGCCCATGAGCCGGTCTACCGCTTCGTCGAAACGGTGATCGACGAAATGCTCGAGCTTTTCCCCGCCGGCATCTTCCATATCGGCGCCGATGAAGTCCCGCTCGCCGCCTGGTCCGGCTCCCCTCTTGCCCTCGACATGATCGAAAAGCTCGGCGGGCTCGACATGCGCCGCAAGCACGAAAAACAGTTCAACCAACTGGGCAATCACGGCGGCGCCGACGAGATCGAAGGCTCGCCCACCGCCCTGATCCAGGCCGCCTTTATCCGCCGTGTGCACGACTATATCTCAAGCAAGGGCGCCATCACCGGCGGCTGGGAAGAAGCGGCCCATGGCGAGGCGGTGGACAAAGACAAGAGCTTCGTGATCGGCTGGCGCAATGTCGAGATCAATGCCGCCCTGGCCGAACGCGGCTACGACATCGTCGTCTCCCCCGGGCAGCGCTATTATCTCGATATGGCCAATGGTGTTGCCTGGGCCGAGCCGGGCGCCGGCTGGGCCGGCTGGTCAGGACCGCGCGAAACCTACGAGTTCGAAGCCCGTGCCGGCTTTTCACCCGAAGCGCTCACCCATCTTCTGGGCATCCAGGCCTGTATCTGGAGCGAGTCCATGACCGACCGCGCCATCTTCGACCGCCTGGTCTTCCCCCGCCTGTCCGCCATCGCCGAATCCGCCTGGACCCTGCCCGAACGCAAGAGTTGGGACCGCTTCGAAGCCCTGGTTGGCACCATGCCCATCATGTACGGCCACTGGGCCGCGGAGTAGGGGCAACAACATCCCAAAGCCGAGCGCAGCACGGTGACCAGCTAGCCCTCATGGTGAGGTGCTTTGCGCAGCAAAGCCTCGAACCACGAGGGCGTGGCACTAGCCCCAGGGATCCTCCACTATCGGCCAGATATTCCGCGACGCCTTGCGATACGTCGTCTCCGCCGGCTTGTTAGGGTAGGGCCTCCCCGCCGAGCAATAAATGATCTCCTTGGCGATCGGCGCGAATGCGGCATGAAAGTGGTTGGTTGATTTGATTAGCAGCACCTTGCGCGTCGTCGGGTCGATCCCCATCACCGTAAACAGTGATGGATCAAAGCTTTGCGCCCGCGTTGAATTAAGGATCACGTCGATGCCATCAAAGCTGATCCACGCCGCGTCGCCAAACGGCGCATAGCTTTCGCCAAACCGCATCTGCGCATCCCGCACCAGCCGCCGCACCGTGACCGTCTTATCCACCGGATCGCCGGTGTGGGGCGCCGACTTGGCCCCGAAGCGCAGCGGTATCAGCGCGCCTTCCCCGGCGGCAAAGCAGATCTGCACGGCTTGGGGGTCCCAGATCGTGCCCACGGCCACATCCGTCACCCCACGCGCCATCAACTCACCCAAGATCACCGTCGCGTCCCCCGCCGTGCCGCCCCCCGGATTGTCCCACACATCGGCGATCACCACTGGGCCCTCAGGTGCTGCGATGGCGGCGGCCACCGCCGCCTTCTCATCCACCTGCGGCACCATGAATGTGCCGCGCATGGCAAACAATTCCCGCCCCAGCCGCTCCGCCAGCCTTGCGCCGCCCTCAGCGTCCCCGTCGGTTACCGCAACGATCTTGGTACCCATCTCGGGCACGTCGCCCGCCATGAAACCATGCACCACCGAGAGCGACAGCAGCCCAGGCTCAGACTGTTCCAGCGCATAAAGCTGATCCACAAATCCCCGCATCGGTTGTTTGCTGGTCGGATAAACATCGATCATCCGGCAATCGAAAATGCTCATCACTGGTGTGATTTCGCCGCGCAGCGTGCGGACCACTAGGCGCCAAAGGTCCTGCGCGCGATGAACGAAATCGGTGTGGGGAAATTCCTTGAAGTAAACAAAGAAGTTCGCCGCCTCCACCCGCTTTGCGGTCAGATGGGAATGCGGATCCAGCTCGGCACAGACCAGCACACGTGGCCCCACCATGTCCCGCACCCGCGCCAGCAAATCCCCTTCTGGGTCATCATAGCCCTGCGCGACCATCGCGCCATGCAGCCCCAGCACCACCGCATGGACGGGCAGCGCAGCGCGCAACTGCGCTAAAATTTCGTCCCGCAACTCTTCATAGGTTGCCTGCGCCACCATCCCCGCCGGGTCCGCCCAGCTGGCACTGCCCTCGATCAGCGTCCACCCTTCCCGCGCGCAGACCTCGCGTCCCACGGTGATCGGCGCCGTGCACAGGGTAGGGGTCGCCGGATGCTCACCGGGCTTGGCATGGAGCGACGCTTCGAAGGCGCGCTTGTCGATGGCGATAGGCGAAAACGTATTGGTTTCGGTGGCGAGGGCGGCCGTGAAAATGCGCAAGGTAAACCCGGTAAAAAGCGAACGCGGTGTCAACATAGTGCTAGCATTAAACCGCCTACGCTAGCACCATGCGCAGCAAACAACCGGGAGAATGCACCATGCCGATCAAGCGCTTCGGAGCCGAAAAATCAGGCGCCGGCGGCCAGAACCTCCCATTTGCCCGCGCTGTTGAAGCCGGTGGCTTCCTCTTCGTTTCGGGGCAGGTGGCGATGAAGGATGGCGAGATCATCCATGGCGGCATTGTCGAGCAGACACACCTTACCATCCAGAACGTGATCGCAATCCTTAAGGAAGCCGGCTACGGCCTCGAACACGTGGTGCGCTGCGGCGTCTGGCTCGACGATCCGCGCGATTTCTGGAGCTTCAACGGCGTCTACAAGAGCTATTTTGGCGATTATCCACCCGCCCGCGCTGCTGTCCAGAGCCACATGATGGTGGACTGCAAGGTCGAGATCGACTGCGTCGCCTTCAAGGATCCGCAGTGACCGAGATCACCGAAATAGATACGCCTGCGGTGCTGATCGACCTCGACCGGGTGGAAAGCAATCTCAGCCGCGCCCAGCTTCATGCCGACCGCCACGGGCTCAAGTTGCGCCCCCACATCAAGACCCACAAACTGCCCCGCTTCGCCCAGCGGGCGATGGAACTCGGTGCCGTGGGCATCACCGTGCAAAAGCTCGGCGAGGCGGAGGTTTTCGCCGATGCCGGCATCAGCGACATGCTGCTCACCTTTCCCATCATCGGCGCAGCCAAACTGGCCCGGCTCAAGGCGCTGCACGAGCGGATAACCATCCGCGTTGTTGCCGACAGTTCCGAATGCGTAGCGGGGCTGTCGGACGCCTTCCGTACGTCGGCAAAGCCGCTCGGCGTTCTTGTTGAATGCGACACCGGCATGGGCCGCTGCGGCGTGCAATCACCGCACGAGGCTCTGGAACTGGCGCGCACGATCATCTCATCGCCCGGCCTGCAGTTTTTCGGCCTGATGACCTACCCCGCTGCCGGCAAGTACCAGGCGGCTGCGCAATGGCTTGCCCATGCCAAAACGCTGTTCCGCGACGAAGGCATCGCCGTGCCGGTGATCACCACCGGTGGGACGCCCGATCTCTGGCATGCCGGCGAAGAAGGCGTTGCCACTGAATATCGGCCGGGCACCTATATTTATATGGACCGCTCGCAGGTCGCCGTGGGCGCCGCCAGCTATGAGGATTGCGCCCTGAGGGTCCTCGCCACGGTGGTGAGCCGCCCCACGGCCGACCGCGCCATCATCGACGCCGGCTCCA
>CAKTFF010000219.1 GCA_934553185.1 uncultured Devosia sp. | reverse complement strand
CTGTCGAGAAAAGGACGGCCCAGGCGATTGGCGACGCGGCGCCCCACCGTGGTCTTGCCGGCGCCCATCATGCCCACCAGCACCAGCGGCCGGCCGGCCAACCGCTCCACGAGCTGTTCAGCCCGGGCCTGCCGTGTCTGGGCATCCGCTCGCTTCAAAAAGGCGCTCCCCTGATCCGCCCGCTAATGAAGCGTACCGCCCGACGCTGTCAAGAACTTGCCGCCACCAGCCCCTATGCCCCACAATGGACTACGGAAACGAAACCTTTTGCTGGCATAGTGCCGCCAATCTGCCAGCCGGACCGCTCATGCCCACCTTGATCCGCCTTCTTATCACCCTGCTGTTCCTGGCTGGCCTTGCTTATGCCGGCATGATCGCGTTGATCGCCTTTGTGGAGCCCGATCCCAAGGAGGTGACCATCCGCATTCCCCAGCGCGATCTGCTGGGCGGCGGACAGGCCCCACTGCCCGGAACCGAAGCGCCTGCTGACACCGCGCTGCCGGCAACCGAACCCGCAAGCCCATGAGCGCAGGCAGCCACCTCGTCGCCTCGTTTCTCGAAATGATGAGCGCCGAACGCGGCGCGGCCAAAAACACCATTGAGGCCTATCAACGCGATCTCAGCGACTATGGCGGCTTTGTTGCCGGGCGCGGCCAGACCCTTCTCGATGTCGATCGCGCCACGGTCAATCTTTACCTCGACCGCCTCCGCCAGGACGGGCTTTCAGCCTCCTCCTCGGCGCGCCGCCTGTCGGCGATCCGCCAGTTCCACAAGTTCCTTTGCGCCGATGCGCTGCGCGGCGATGACCCGACCCGCATCGTTTCGAGCCCCAAGTCGCGCCGGGCGCTGCCCAAGGTTTTGTCCATCGCCGAAGTGGACACGCTGCTGTCCACCGCCGAAGCGGAGGCCGATGCGCCAGACGCGCCACCCACCGCTTTGCGCCTCTATGTTCTCCTTGAGCTGCTTTACGCCACTGGCCTGCGCGTCAGCGAACTGGTGAGCCTGCGCCGCTCGGCCGTGATGCGCGACACCAGCTATCTCACCGTGCTGGGCAAGGGCAGCAAGGAGCGCGTCGTGCCCCTCAACGATCGCGCCCGCGACGCCGTCAAGACCTATGCCAAGACGCTGAACGGCGGCACTTGGCTATTTCCTGCCGGCGGTGCCGAGGGCTATCTCAGCCGCCAGGTCTTTGCCCGTGACCTTAAGGATCTGGCCGGGCGTGCCGGCATCAGCGCCGCCCGCGTCACCCCGCACGTGCTGCGCCATGCCTTTGCCAGCCATCTCCTGGCGGGCGGCGCCGACCTGCGCGTCGTCCAGATGCTGCTCGGCCACGCCGACATTTCCACCACCCAGATCTACACCCATGTGCTCGATGAAAAACTGCGCACTCTGGTGGAAACGCATCACCCCCTGGCAGGTGGTTAGCCAAGAGCCTTGACTTGGCATTGCCCTGTCGCCACTTTCCGGCCACTTTGGCGGGCAACAGCAGCGCTCCATTTCCCGGGGCGCGACAGGCTCCAAGCAGGCGGGTTCTATGCAGTCTTACCTCGATTTCGAAAAACCCGTTTCCGACCTCGCAGGCAAGATTGCCGAACTCAAGGCCATGGCCGCGACCGATCAGGCCGTGTCGATCGACGAAGAGGTGAACCGCCTCTCCGGCCGCGCCGACGAGGCTCTGGTGGAAATCTACCGCCGCCTCACCCCCTGGCAGAAGACCCAGGTGGCCCGTCATCCGCAGCGCCCGCACTTTTCCGACTATGTCGGCAAGCTGATCACCGAATGGACGCCTCTGGCAGGTGACCGCAAGTTCCGCGAGGACGCCGCCCTCCAGGCCGGCTTTGGCCGCTTCAACGGCCAGCCGGTTGCCATTCTCGGTCAGGAAAAAGGCAATTCCACCGAAAGCCGCCTCAAGCATAATTTTGGCATGGCGAGCCCCGAAGGCTATCGCAAGGCCGTCCGCATCATGGAAATGGCCGACCGGTTCAACATTCCCCTGATCTCCTTTGTGGACACGGCCGGCGCTTATCCCGGCATCGGCGCCGAGGAGCGCGGCCAGGCCGAAGCGATCGCCCGCTCCACCGAGAAGTGCCTTGAACTGGGCGTTCCCAACATCGCCATCGTCATCGGCGAGGGCGGCTCGGGCGGCGCCATCGCCATCGCTGTCGCCAACCGCGTCCTGATGCTGGAAAACTCCATCTATTCGGTGATCTCGCCCGAAGCCGGTGCTTCCATCCTGTTCCGCGATGCCGCCAAGGCGCAGGACATGGCCACGGCGCAAAAGATCACCGCCCAGGATCTCCTGGGCTTTGGCGTGATCGACTTCATCATCCCCGAGCCGGCCGGCGGCGCCCATCGCCACCACGAAACCATCATGGACTCCACCCGCACCGCCATCAGCAGCTTCCTTGCCGATTTCGGCAGCCGCGGTCGACTCGAAATTCGCGAACACCGCCGCGAGAAGTTCCTGGCGATTGGTACCACGCTCTAGAAACGGCGGACGTCGCGGCGATTTGGGTGCAAACACGCTGGCGTCAGCGAACAGCGCTTTCAGCTCGAATTGGAAGCGTGCTAACGCTTCGTTCACCAACCCCTATCAAGCTGGGTTGGCCATTGACCCTCCGGGTCACCCTCCTCGACCATCGGGCCGCTGACCGTGACTGCCACCCTCCTTCGCAAGATCTGTTCGGCTCTCGTCTTGGCCTGGATTGCCGTGACCCTGGTTGCCTGCGGTAGCTTCCTCCCCAAAACCAGCGACAACCGCCACAACCAGCCGCTGTCCGGCATGCTCCAGGCAAGCCTGCGCAGCATGGGCTCATCGCCCGGCGCGGCCATGATGGTGCGCATCTTCAAGCAGGAACGCTCGCTCGAAGTCTGGAAGAAGACAGCCGACGGCAGCTTCAAGCTGTTCAAGACCTATGAAATCTGCGCCTTTTCCGGCGAGGTCGGCCCCAAGGTCAAAGAAGGCGATCGCCAGAGCCCGGAAGGCTTTTATACGATCACCCCTGGTCTGATGAACCCGCGTTCCAGCTACTACCTGGCCTTCAACACCGGCTTTCCCAACAAGTTCGACCGTGCCCATAGCCGCACCGGATCGGACCTGATGGTACACGGCGATTGCTCCTCGCGCGGCTGCTACGCTATGACCGATGACGGCATCGCCGAAATCTATGCGCTTGCCCGCGAAACCTTCAAGGGCGGCAATCCCTCTTTCCAGCTGCAGATCTTTCCCTTCAAGATGACGCCAGACAAGCTGGCGGCCCAGGCCTCCAGCCAGCACCTGTCGTTCTGGCGCGACATCAAGGAAGGCTATGACCTGTTCGAGCTGACCAAGACCCCGCCGGTCTGGGACGTCTGCGAGGGCCAATATGCGTTCAACACCAGCGGCGGCGGCAAGCTTGATGCCATGGGTCCCTGTCCCGTTGTCGCCACCAACGCTGCGCTTGCCAAAAAGCAGCAGGCCGACGATGCGGCTTTCACCCACGCGGTAACCAGCAAGGCCGAGCGTGCGGCACGCGAGGCGCAGACCGCCGCTGAAACCAAGGCGCGGGGCGAAGCCATTGGAGGCTTCATCAGCGGCATCGGCAACATGTTTAGCGGCAACGACCCCGTGCTGGCCACCCCTACGACGCCGACACCAGATGATCCTTCGACGCCCACAGAGGCCCCGGCCGCGCCGGTTTAAGCGGGGCGATCATAGGAGGGCCGCAATCGCGGTTGATCCCGGTGCGGCACACAAGCCATGGAGCCTTCGCTTGGAAGAGACGATGACGCTCGAAGCCCAGGACAAAAGGCCCGTTACCCCGCCGCCGCAGCCCAAGCGCTGGCCGCAACTGCTCAGCATCGTGGCGTCGCTGGTGGCCGTGACCGCCCTTGGCACGAGCGCCTGGATCTATGGTGAAAGCCGGCGCGAACTCGTCCGGCTCGCCACGGAAGTGGCCGAGCTACGGCTCAGCCTTGATCTTTACGCCCAGCGCGAACCTGACGCCGCCCCCACCATTGACCCGGTGGCGCTCGAAGCCCTCGGCAATCGCATCGCCATCCTTGAAGAAAACTGGCGCAACACGCCTGAGCCGACATCGGCAAACCCAGCACTTTCCGAATTGCCGCCCATTGCGCCGCCTGCTGGTGCCGCCGCAGCAGCCACCGATGGCGATTGCCTACCCACCGGCACCCGCTTCCTCGTGGCTTCGGGCGACAGCTACCCCGTGTGCGGCATCGCCAGCACGGTCGAGATCGGCGCTGTCGATAACGGCTTCATCTCCCTGCGCGACGGCACGGTAATCGCCGCTGGCGGCAACATCGCCCTTGCCGGCACCCAATGCATGATCGGCGTCGTGTCCGCCGGCGAAGGCGGCATGACCGGCTACGCCGAAATTCGAGTTACGTGCTGAGGCGCCACGCCCACATGGTTCGAGGCTCGTGAAGAACGCGCACCTCACCATGAAGGCTACTACAAGTGCTGTGTTTTAGTCGCCTCATGGTGAAGCGACCCTCGAACCACGAGGGCGTGCCCCGCCAAAAAGGCCCGGATCGCTCCGGGCCTTTCCTTAGGCAAATGCACCGTGGCAGTGCTTGAACTTCTTTCCGGACCCG
>CAKTFF010000218.1 GCA_934553185.1 uncultured Devosia sp. | reverse complement strand
GCGTCAGCAGGGTGACGCCAAGAGAGGTCACCAGGGAATTGAGATACCAGCGGCCGATCATGGTGTTGAACAGAACGTGCCAATAGGCGTCCAGCGTCCAAGTGCGCGGCACGAAATCGACGCCCTTGGCGATGACCTGAGCCTCGGGCTTGAGCGTCGTGACAATGGCCCAGTAGATGGGAAAGGCCCAGAGCAGGGCGAAGATCACGGTCACCAGGGTCAGGATCAGCGCGCCGATGTCAAAGGCGCGGCCAGGGCGCCGGCGGGGTGCAGTATCGGATGCCAGCGCGGCGGTGCGGGTTTCGGCGACGCTCATTTTTCACCCCGGGCGCGCAGAAGCTGGAACTGCAGAACAGAAAACACAATAACAATGACAAACAGCGCGACTGAAATAGCGGCGGCATAACCGCCCTCGTTTTTCTGGAATGCCTGGCTATAGATGTACTGCACCATCACCATCGACGGATCAGGCCGCCCGCCCTGAACGAACAGGTACACCTGGTCGAAAATCTTGAGCTGCAGGATCAGCTGAATGGTCAGGACCAGCGCCGTGACCGGCCAGATCAGTGGCCAGGTGATCCGGCGGAAAATGGTCCAGCGGCTGGCGTTGTCGAGTGCGGCCGCTTCGTAGATGTCGGTCGAAATCCCGCGCAGGCCGGCAAGAAACAGCAGGATGTTGAAGCCGCAGGTCCACCAGATGGTGACAAAGGCCACGGCGGGCATGAACATCCACTGGGTGCGGAAAACCGGGACATTTTCGCCGAAAGCCCAGCTCAACGGGTGCTGCATGATGCCGAACTGGAGATTAAACATCCAGTTCCAGATGCGGTACACCACCGAAACCGGCAAAATATAGGGCAGGAAAAACATCGCCAGGATCAGGCTCTGCTGCCACCCCTTGAGGCGAGACACCATCATCGCAATGGCGAGGCCGATCAGCGTGTTGGGGATCACCGTCAGGGCAACGAAGTAGGCAGTGTTGCGGACAGCCGTCCAGAACCGGCGATCGTCAAACATTTCGATGTAGTTTTCGAGGCCGATCCAGTTTCCCGGCCCAATCAGGGGCGCGTCGGTGAAGCTGAGATAGACCATCTGTATGGTCGGCCACAGGAACAGGATGCCATAGCTCAGGACGAACGGCAGAATAAGAAGATAGGCGACCGCCACTTCGCGGCGTTGGTTCCTTATCATGATGCTCCGGCCTCCAGAAGGGATCCGGCAGCTGAGCAGCCGCCGGACCTGATGCGGGGACTGATTATTCAGCCTGGTCCTGAAGGTCGGCCTTCATCTCGTCGATGGCTTCCTGAGCCGTCAGTTCGCCGTTCATGGCGGGGCTGATGTAGTTGGCAACGGCGTCGTAGACAGGGGACGCCACGCCGGCCAGAACCGACTTGGGATCAAAAACCGCCGTGTCGGCCAGCACCGAATAGGTGGCATTGGGCTCCATGGTCTTGAACTCTTCGCTTTCACGGACCGCTGTGTAAGCAGGGATGTGGCCGGCATTGGCCCAAGAAAGAGAGTTCTCGTTCATCCAGGAGATGACCTCGAGCACGGCGGCTTTCTTTTCGGGCGTCATTTCCTTGCCGACATTGTTGGGGATGGCAAAGCCGTGTGAGTCTGCCCAAGTGGCGGGATGATCGAAAAAGGTCGGAATGGCGACGGCGCCCCATTCAAAGCCAAGCTCGCCCGAAGCGGCTAGGTCGGTCATGGTGGGGACTTCCCAGACGCCATTGAGGTGGAGCGCAGCGGCGCCGGAGGTGAAGAGGGCAACTGAGCCTTCGTATTCGGTGAGGGCTGGCGCGTAGCCGCCTTCAACCCAGCCGGCCATGGTCTCGACGGCGGCGACCGCTTTAGGAATGGTTTCGTCAGGGAAGAAAGTGCCGTCTTCACCCAGGAACACCCCATCCTGCTGGCCAAGCAGCGAATAGAACACGCGCCATGGGGTACCGTCGCCCGAGGTCTGGAGCGACAGGGCATATTCTGAACCAGGCTTGAGCTTTTCGAGCGCAGCGGTGAAGTTCTCGACGCCATCGAGCCCCATCGGCTTGCCGTCTTCGCCAAGCAGGCCGGCTTCAGCCAGCTTGTCCTTGTTGTAGTAAAGGATGATCGAGTGGATATCGAACGGCACGGCATATTGTGCGCCCTCGCTCTGACCAGCTTCCCAGTTGGCAGGAGCAAAGGTGTCGGCGGAAAGGCCGACGCTTGAAAGGTCTTCGGCGCTTATTTCAGCCAATGTACCGGAGTCAACGCCGAGCGGCACGCGCGAAAGGTGATAGGTCATCACGTCGGGACCCTCGCCGATCGCGGCAGAGGTTTGGACTTTGGAGTAGAACGGTGTGCCCCATTCCAGCGTGGTCGGCTGGATGGTGATTTCCCCTGCATGTTCGGTGTTGAACTGCTCGATCAGCGCCTTCATACGCACGCCGTCGCCACCGCTGAGGAAGTCCCACCACACCACGTCTTCCTGGGCCTGTGCGGCCCCGATCGACAGCGCTGCCACGCTGGTCAGCATCGCAATCTTGAAAAATTTCTTCACGTTTATCCTCCCTTGGGACAAGTCCCGCCGCCACTGCTCCGGGCCATGCTCCGCTGGCGAAGCGGGCGCCCTTGTTTCAGAAAACCGCATCGACGGTCCTGAATTCCTCCATGCCGCGCTGGTCAGGCGGCCGCGTGATAAGCCTTGCCGGTCTCGTCAAAGACCATGGCCGCGCTGCCATCGAGCGAAATGCGCACCGTGTCGCCGGCATGGATCGTGCTGATGCCCTTGTCTTCGGCAACAAGCGTCGCGCCATCGCCGAGCCGGGTATAAACCAGCGTGCGTTCACCCAGGCGCTCCACCACATCGGCAACGCCCTCAATGGTGCCATTGGCGTCAATATGCGCCGCTTCTGCCCTTATACCCAGGGTCAAGCCGCTTGCAGGCAGGCCGGCAAAGGCGACGCCGGTGGTGACCGGGGTCTGACGCGCAAAGGCAAGGGACGCCTTGCCGCCCACGTCGCTAACCGCGGAAACGGGCACGAAATTCATGGCCGGCGAACCGACAAAGCTCGCCACGAACCGGGTTGCCGGCCGGGAATACACTTCCATCGGCGTGCCGATCTGCTCGATGCGCTTGTTGTTCATGACGACGATGCGGGTCGCCAGCGTCATGGCCTCGGTTTGATCATGGGTAACGAAAATCATCGTCGCCTTGATCCGGTTATGCAGCTGCGCCAACTCAAGCCGGGTGCGGACGCGCAGCCCGGCATCAAGATTGGACAGCGGCTCGTCAAGGAGGAAGGCCTTGGGGTCACGGACAATGGCGCGACCGATGGCGACGCGCTGGCGCTGGCCGCCCGACAGCTGTGCGGGCCTGCGATCCAGCAATTGCCCGATTTCCAGCATCCGCGCGGCATCCTCGACCCGGCGGGTGATTTCGTCCTTTGGCGTGCCGACATTCTGCAGGCCGAAGGACATGTTGTCCCGCACCGTCATATGCGGATAAAGCGCGTAGTTCTGGAACACCATGGCGACGCCGCGCTCATTGGGCGGTAGCTGGTCGACGCGTTCACCGCCCAGGTGAATTTCGCCTCCGGTTACCTCTTCAAGCCCGGCGATCATACGCAGCAAAGTGGACTTGCCGCATCCCGAAGGCCCAAGGAACACGATGAATTCGCCCGACTGGATATGCATCGAGACCTTGTCCAGAACGCTCACGGCGCCATAGGACTTGCTGACCTCTTTGAGGACGATATCGGACATTAATGCTCTCCCAGGACGCTTTTGCGTCATCTGCCGCCCTATCCCGGGAAGAACCGGATGCGCGATCATTTATAATATTTTTCAGATGGAAAGCGGCGACAGTCAATCCCTTGCAGGAAAATTAATCAGCTTTTTGGATAAACATCACCTTTTCAGGACTGTACCTCACAAGATGGGCTCGACATCCTGTGCCGCGGCGCGCGCCATCTTGCGCGCGTTGTCGATCTGCTCATGGGGCACCGCTGCGGCGGGAAGTGTGGTGATGTCGTGCAAGGTTTCGAAGGGCAGCTTGGGATCACGGCTCGCGGTCAACAGGCCGTTGACTTCCTGCTCGGTGTCGGTGACTTGCGTGTAGCAATAGCCGGCGATGTGCGGCATCTCGGCAATAGCGGTGAAGATATCGCGCAGCCGGGCTTCGAAATCGGCCGGATCGCTGACCGTCGAATAACCGTGCCACTTTTCGCCCTGCTTGGGCATGTAGCTGAGGCCTCCGAATTCGGTCAGCATCACCGGCTTGTCGCCAATGGCGAGTTCGTTGAGGACGATGCGGCGACGCGCCGGGCCAATGCCGGCTAGCATGGTCTGAATATCTGCGGGATCGTGGAAGCGGCTCTTAAGCCCTGCGCCATCGGGCGCATAATCGTGCACAGACCAAATATCGCTTTCGACCAGCTCCCAGCCATCATTGGAGATTGCAGGACGGCTGGGGTCCAGTGCCTTGGTCAAATGGTAAAGAGCACTAGCATAGTGGGCCTGATCGGGCCGTTCGGCGATCTGCGACACGCCCCAGCTTTCGTTGAGCGGCACCCAGGCGACGATACAGGGGTGGCTCTTGTCGCGACGGATGGCTGCCATCCACTCGGTGGACAGGCGCTCCATAGCCGAATTCGAGAAGGCATAGGCGCTGGGCATCTCCTC
>CAKTFF010000217.1 GCA_934553185.1 uncultured Devosia sp. | reverse complement strand
TTTTCCTCGGCAACCAGGTAGCCGGCGAACTGCGCCTGCGTCACCCATTTGAGCTGCAAGGTCAGCGCGTCCTGCGCAAAAGCTGCGCTAGCCGAGAGCGCCAGGGCGCTCGCCAGAAGTCCACCAATGATCTTCTTCATTTCCGTTCGTTCCCTTTTCCCCGTTACGCCCGTCCACCACGGACAGACGGATGCCAAAAGGTGACGCCCCGTTCGATCAGGGCAATCACCCCATAGAAGACGGACCCCGCGACCGCAGCAACAGCGATCTCCGCCCAGACCAGGTCGATGGCGAGACGCCCCACCCCGGTCGATATCCGGAAGCCCATTCCCACAACAGGCGTCCCGAAGAATTCCGCTACGATTGCGCCGATCAAGGCCAAAGTCGAGTTGATCTTGAGGGCGTTGAAAATGAAGGGGGCCGCAGCAGGCAACCGGAGCTTCATCAGCGTTTGCCGGTAACCGGCGGCATAGGTGCGCATGAGGTCGCGCTCGATGCTAGAGGCGGCATTGAGCCCCGCCACGGTGTTGACCAGCATAGGAAAGAAGGTCATGGCGACAACCACGGCGGCCTTGGACTGCCAATCAAAGCCGAACCACATGACCATGATCGGGGCTATGCCGATAATCGGCAAAGCCGACATGAAATTGCCGATCGGCAGGAGCCCGGCCTTGAGAAAGGGGGAGCGGTCCACGGCGATGGCGACAAGCAGCCCAGCCAGGCAGCCGATGATGTAGCCGGGAATGACCGACTTGATGAAGGTCTGGACGAAATCGGCCCAAAGGATCGGCGCTGAACCGGCGAGTTGCGCCCCGATCGCCGAAGGAGACGGCAAAAGGACCGGGGGCACGTTGGCGCCGCGCGTCACCACTTCCCAGATCACCAGAAGCGCCATGCCAAACACAAGGGGGATCAGCAGGCCGAAGCCATTGCTGTCGCGTATGCCGGGCGCCAGTGCCTTGCTGAGCCGCTCGACGAACAGCCAGGCAAACAGCCAGGCGGTGACCAGGGCCATCCAGTAAAAGGGTGGTGCCGGATCAAACACGCCCAGGGTCGTGAGGAGGGCAACCGTGCCCAGAAGAGCAAAGGCACCGTCGGCCCAGAGGCCCAGTGGCACGAAGAAGCGGATCAACGACAGGAAGCCGAGCGCGAGAAACAGCTTGAGCAGCAAAGCCTGTTCGAAAGGGGTGACCAGGCTCAACGCCAAGGCCGCGGCGGAGAGCCCACCGGCGACCAGAGCCAGATAGTGCTGGAGCTGGCTCATGCGCGCGCTCCCATGCGACGGTTGACCACCTGTTCGGCCGCACCCACCACCATGACCAGCACGGCAGCCAAGGCGGCCGCAATAAACAGGGCTGCCCAGATTTGCACCGTCTGCCCGTTATAGGAGCCGGTGAGCAGCCGCACGCCAAGCCCGCCACCCGCCGCATTGCTGAGTTCGCTGACCACCGCGCCGATCAGGGAAATGGCGATGCCCACTTTCATGGACGCAAACAGCATGGGCATGGCAGCGGGCCAGCGCAGTTTCCAGAAGGTTTGCCAGCCAGACGCATCATAGGTGCGCAGAAGATCGAACTGGATGGCTTCAGGCGAGCGCAGGCCTTTGACCATGCCGACCACTACGGGAAAGAAGCTGAGATACATCGAGATCAGCGCCTTCGGGACGAGGCCGGTGAGCCCCACTGCACCCAGACCCACCACCACCATGGGCGCTACAGCCAGGATGGGAATGGTTTGGCTGGCGATGATCCAGGGCATCAGCGAGCGGTTAGCTGCTTCGTTGTGGACGATGAACACGGCAAGCGCCACGCCAAGGGCAGTGCCGAAGGCAAAGCCGAGAAGCGTCGCCGAGAGGGTGATCCAGCCATGGTAGGCCAGCGAGCGCTTGGAGGTCGGCTCGAGCGCGATTGTGGCGTTCCACATTTCGCCCAGCACCTGATGGGGCGCCGGCAACACCGGCTTGTCCTGCGCCCAAGTCTGAAGGGCAAAGTCGGTGAACGGCACGTCGAGGAGATCGGCCCGCGCGTTGAGCTGGTTCTGCCAGGGCGCATTCATCCACACCGCCGCGCCATACCAGATGAGGACCATGGCCAGCACAATGGTGAGGATGGGCAGGATGCGATTCATGGTTGCTCCATCGTCACCTGATGAACTTCCAAGTGCGACCTGTCTTGAGCAAACGCCCTTCCTTTTGGAGGTTTTGCGCAGCCCATCGAGACTCATATTGCCAAGTGTAGAACAAATCACCGGCAGTTCTTAGTTCAGTCTCGTGCCGCTCCCATATATGCTTTGCTACTTCCGCCGGCGTCCCCTCACCGACCTCTTTAACTGCGTCGAAAACCCATTCCTTTATGTGTGCCCGGCTAATCATCAAACATGATCCTCCTCATAACTATGGCCGGCCCGAAGCCCATCGCGCACGCGGGCGGCAATAGCGAGGAACTCCGGTGTTTCGCGGATGTCGAGCGGGCGTTCGCGCGGCAGGTTGCTGTTGATCACGTCGGTGACGCGGCCAGGGCGCGGGGACATGACCACGATCTTGGTGGACAGGTACACCGCCTCGGGGATGGAGTGGGTCACAAAGCAGATTGTCTTGCCGGTGCGGTCCCAGAGCTTGAGCAGTTCGCTGTTGAGGTGGTCTCGCACGATCTCATCGAGCGCCCCGAAGGGCTCGTCCATCAGCAGCAGGTCAGCATCGAAAGCCAAGGCCCGGGCAATCGAGGCGCGCTGCTGCATGCCGCCAGAGAGTTGCCAGGGATACTTCTTTTCAAAACCGGAGAGGTTGACCAGGTCCATGGTGCGCTTGATCCGCTCGGCCTGCTGGGCCGCGCTGTGGCCCATGATTTCGAGCGGCAGGGCGATGTTTTTTTCGATCGTGCGCCAGGGATAAAGCGCTGGTGCCTGGAACACATAGCCATAGGCGCGATCCTTGCGCGCATTTGCTGCGGTCTGGCCGTTGACGCTCAGCGTGCCCGAGGTGGGCTGCTCCAGGTCGGCAATGGTGCGCAGGAACGTGGTCTTGCCACAGCCCGATGGTCCGATAAAGGACACGAACTCGCCCTTGGCGATCTCAAGGTTGACGTCCTTGAGCGCTACGATGTCGCCGTCGGCGGTGGGGAAAGTGAGGCCGAGGTTCTGCGCCGAGACGACTGCGGTCAATGGGCTAAACCCCCGAAGCGGGAATACCGCTGCGTTCTACCTTGCGTGGAGCCACCAGTTCTTTCCATTGTGACAGCGCGCGGTTGACCGGGTTCTTCGCTTCGCGGCCGACGAACTTGCCGTGGCCCGGCTCGGCGTCCACCTTGTCTTCGGTGACGGATACGTGGCCGCGTGTCAGCACGAAGCGCGGCAGGCCAGCGACCTCGAAGCCTTCAAACACATTGTAATCGATCACAGACTGCTGCGCCTTGGCCGAGATCGTTTTCGTGCGCGCCGGGTCCCATACCACCAGGTCGGCGTCTGCCCCAACCAGCACAGCGCCCTTCTTGGGATATAGCCCGAGGATTTTCGCGATATTGGTCGAGGTCACGGCCACGAACTCGTTCATCGTCAGGCGGCCGGTATTGACGCCGGCCGTCCAGAGGACCGGCAAGCGGTCTTCGAGGCCGCCCGTGCCATTGGGGATCTTGCTGAAATTGCTCAGGCCAGTGCGCTTCTGCTCGGTGGTAAAGGCGCAGTGGTCGGTGGCGACGGCGGACAATGAGCCGGACTGCAGCCCCGCCCAAAGAGAATCCTGATGGAGCTTGTTGCGGAAGGGCGGGGACATGACACGACGTGCGGCATGGTCCCAATCGGGGTTGGCATATTCGCTGTCATCCAGCGTCAGGTGCTGGATCAGCGGCTCGCCATAAACGCGCATGCCCTTGGCGCGGGCACGGCGAATGGCTTCGTGGCTCTGCTCGGCCGAAACATGGACCACGTAGAGCGGCACGCCGGCCATATCGGCGATCATGATGGCGCGGTTGGTGGCTTCGCCCTCGACTTCAGGTGGACGCGAATAGGCATGGGCTTCGGGGCCGTTGTTGCCTTCAGCCAGCAATTTCTGCGTCATGGCGGCGACCACATCGCCATTTTCAGCATGAACGAGGGGCAGCGCACCCAATTCGGCGCAGCGCCCGAACGACGCGAACATCTCGTCGTCATTGACCATCAGCGAGCCCTTATAGGCCATGAAATGCTTGAACGAGGTGATGCCGCGATCCACCACGTCGGCCATTTCGCGCCAAACCTGCTCGCCCCACCAGGTGATCGCCATGTGGAAGGAATAGTCGGCCGCGGCCTTTCCCGTCTTGTTGTCCCACATCTTGAGGGCTTCAAGCAGCGATTGCCCTGGATTGGGGAGGCAGAAATCAACCACCATGGTGGTGCCGCCGGCGAGGCCCGCGCGGGTGCCGGACTCGAAGTCATCGGCGGAATAGGTGCCCATGAAGGGCATTTCGAGATGGGTATGGGGATCAATGCCGCCAGGCATGACATAGCAGCCAGAGGCATCAAGGGTTTCATCGCCAGACAAGTTCTGACCGATCTCGCGGATCGTGCCGTTCTCGATCAGCACATCGGCCTTGTAGGAGAGGTCGGCGGTGACGACGGTGCCGTTTTTGATGACCTTGGTGCTCAATTCTTAGTCACTCCCTGTCGCTCCCCAGCGCTTGCGAGCCCGCCGCGCTCA
>CAKTFF010000216.1 GCA_934553185.1 uncultured Devosia sp. | reverse complement strand
CCTTTGTCCCGTTCACCGACATTCTGTTCAATGCCCTGCTAGGCTTTGCCGTCATGCTGTTTATCGCCTTTGCCCTTATCCGGCCGGAGGCAAAGACCGGGATCATCGACACGAAGGCAGAGATGATCGTCACGGTCACATGGCCGGACAACAATGAGGACGATATCGACACCTATGTGCAGGAGCCGAGCGGCAATGTGGTCTGGTACCATTCCATGCAAAAGGGCCTGCTGACCCTCGATCGTGACGACAGGGGCAATTACCTCGACGAAGTGACCGTGGATGGCGAGACCATCCGCTTTCCGCTGAACCAGGAAAGCGTGACGCTGCGCGGGATCGTGCCCGGCGAATATATCATCAACGTTTATCACTACCTCAATCCGAGCGAGCAGCCGGTGCCGGTTACGGTCAAGGTGGAGAAGATCAATCCTACGCTGACGGTGGTCTATTACGACACGGTCATGCTGGACAAAAAAGGCGACGAGCGCACCGCCATTCGGTTTACGCTCAATTCTGCCGGAACGGTCTCGGACATCAACACGCGCCAGGTGTCACTCATCCAGGCGGTGCGCAAATGACGCAAACCGCCATTGGATTGACCATAGCCTGCTATGCCGTTCTCGGCATTCTCCTGCTTAGCCTCAATTTGTTGTCGCTCTGGCGTTGGTGGGTGAAGATTGCGGCGATCCTGGTGACGGTTACAGCCTGCGTGGGCAGCTATTTCGCCATCATCGGGCTGCTCGGCTGGCCGTCCGCAGATGTCATGCCGGAGCGGTTCAACCTTGTTTCCACCCGGATCGTCGAGCCCGACATGCTGCGGGGGACGGAGGGACATATCTATCTGTGGATCGAGGAAGTGGACGACAACCAGGTGATCATCTCGCCACCCCGTGCATTTGAGGTGGCCTATGAGGTCGACCTGTCGATCCAAGTGGCGGACGCACAAGATGAACTCAATGGCGGCAGCAAAATCCTGGGCGAGTTTGCCGCGACCGAGCAGGGAAGCGGCGAGCGTCAGTCGGCTCCCCGAGAGGGGAGCGACACAGGCGACTTTTCGGCGGGGGACGACGTGGGTACAGCCAGTGGTGAAGGCGGAACGTTCGAGGATACAACGGCCTCTAACACACTGACGTTTTCGGACATGCCTCCCGTCAGTCTGCCGGGCAAGCCGGTGATCTAGGGTTCGACAGCGGCTTTGCAAAGGGCTGTTTCCGGTGCTACGTGCTCTCGTGTCCAAGGCGAGAGGTTGGTCGTGAGCCGCAAGGAATTTGATGCTTCGCGTATGCGGCGGATGAAGCGTATCGCCGCGCGCCACGGACTAACGGTGCTGACCGCGGAGAAGCTGAAGGTGCTTGGAACAAAGGGTGGGCACGCGCTGAGGGACGCTGACTTCAGGGTCATTTACGGGAACGTGCCGCAGCCTTTTTCGGCAAGCCTTGACGAGATCGAAGCTTATCTCGAGGAGCTCGAAGCGAGGGAAGAGTAAGCTTCGCTGCCCTTTCTCGCAACAGCGAAAACCCCCATGGCGGTCGGATAAACGTTATTCAATCCTTCACAGGAATCGTCGCACACTCTCCCCACTGGCTTACTTGGAGGTGCGATATCGTGTTCACCCTGATCAACGCCGACGCTGAAGACGACGACGCGGAAATCACCGACCCCCAGGAAATCGCCGAACTGTTCGCTGCCATTGCCGCCGTTGCCATCGAGGCGATTGGGGCAGGGCAAGCAAGGACGCTGTTTGACGCGGTTGTCGAACAGGAAGGCAGAGACCCCAACTAGGCCGGCACAGGCGTCGGGATGCGCGTCAGCCGACTAAGGCGCACGCAGACATTGACGGATCGTCGCGCACCCGCATCATGGGCGCATGAGCAACTCTACCGTCGTGCCTATGCCAACGCTTCTGGATCGAGAGGGACTCCCCAAACCGACAGTGATGCCGCTCGGGGATGCTGCCGTGCTTCTTCGGTTTGGCGCCGCGTTGAGCGATGGGGCGAACAGGGCGGCGATCGCCTTTGCTGCCGAGCTTGATCGTCAGCCCGTCGCAGGGATGCTTGAAGTCGCGCCTAATCTCGTATCGGTGCTGGTGCGCTATGATCCGCTGGTGACGTCGTTTGGCGCCATGGCTGGGGAGTTGCGGCTGCGACTGAGCACTCCGGCTCGTGCTGCGGTGGAAGGCGAAACCTGGGCTATTCCCATCGAATTCGATGGCCTGGACCTTGACGAGGTGGCGGCTGAGCTTGGTCTTACGCGCGCTGCGTTTAGTGGGGCGCACAATGCGCAGCCCTTGCGCGTGCTGGCGACCGGTTTCGCGCCAGGTTTTGTGTATTGCGGGCTGCACCCTGATACGCTGACTCTGCCGAGACGCGCTGCCGTCCGCCCGGCTGTTTCGCCCGGCACCGTGCTGTTTGCTGCGGGGCAGACGGCAATCACGGCAACTGAGATGCCTACGGGCTGGCATATTATCGGACATACTGCGTTCAACAATTTCGACGCAGAGGCCAGTCAACCGACGCGGCTGAAAGCCGGTGACCTGGTTCGTTTCACGGTGCAGCCATGAGCGCGGTGATTGCCATCAAGCGCGCAGCGCCGCTGACCACGATCCAGGATGAGGGACGCTTTGGCATGCTGCGGCACGGCATCAGTGCGGCGGGACCGATGGATCGGAGCGCCTTTGCCCATGCCGGCTGGTTGGCCGGCGGCGGGCGCGGCGGGGTCGAGTTCACGGCGGCGGGTCTGGAACTGCAGATCACCGATGGCCGCTGCAGGATCGGGCTTGCGGGCGGCCAATTCGTGGCACGGCATAATGAGCAGGTGGTCGGGTGGCCCGCCACGATCGAGCTTGAGGCTGGTGATCGGCTGCTCATCACGCCGGGCAGCGATGGCAATTATGGCTATGTGCGCTTTGACCAGGACATTGTTGCGCAACCGGTTCTGGGGAGCATCGCGACCAGTATGAGGGCCCACCTTGGTGGGCTGGATGGTCGGGCGCTTCGCGCCGGGGACGTGATCGCGCTTGAGCCGTCAAGCCAAGCCCAGCCGCCCTCACCAGTGCCGAGTGTCGCCACAGGACCCATCGGGGTGACCTGGGGCATACACGCGGATCTCTTTTCGCCGGTCGTGCGGCAGCGCTTCACGGAGGCGGCGTTCACCATCACGCCGCGGCTGGACCGCATGGGGGTGCAGTTGAGCGATCCGCAAAATGTCTTTGCCGGTGCCGCCAGGCTGTCGCTGGTTTCCGACGCGATTGTGCACGGCGACATCCAGATCCTGGGGGATGGCACGCCCATTGTTCTAATGCGGGATCACCAACCGACGGGCGGTTATGCTCGGATTGCGACCGTCATCAGCGCCCATCTGGATCGCTTCTGTCAGCTGCGGCCTGGAAGCGCAGTGACTTTCCAGCCCGTGACAGTTGAGCATGCTCAGGACCTGCTGCGGAGCCAGCCTGGATGATCTTTATCGACCTCAATGCCGATCTTGGCGAAGGCGTCGGCAATGATGATGCCCTGCTTGAAGTGGTCTCCAGCGCGTCGATCGCGTGCGGCGGTCATGCGGGGGACGTGGAGACGATCCGGCGCGTGCTGCTTCAATGCAAGGCACGCGACATTTGCGTGGGAGCCCATCCCGGCTATGCCGATCGGGCGCGATTTGGGCGAGTACGTCTTGACGTGCCTCGTGCAGAGTTGAAGGCGGAGATCAGCAGCCAGGTGGCGCTGGTTCGGGCCATAGCGCATGAGGTGGGCGTGCCGCTGCATTATGTGAAACTGCACGGTGCGCTGGCCAATCAGGCAGCGGAGGACTTTGACCTTGCCGTGGATCTTTTAGCTGTGCTGCACGAAGCCGATCCGGAGCTTGCCGTCCTGGCTCTCGATCGCAGTCGGCAGGTCGACGCAGCGCGGCATCTGGGCATGACCCTGATGCGCGAGGCCTATGCTGACCGCGCCTACACGGCGGAGGGGCAGCTGGTCGCGCGGTCGGAGCCTGGCGCGGTCATCCATGACGAAGACGTCGTGATCGAGCGATGCCTTCGTTTGGCTTTGGTGGGCGAGATCGTCGCCTTGGACGGGACGACCTTCTCGTCAACAGCCCGCTCGATCTGCCTTCATGGCGACACGCCGGGGGCCGCTGACTTGGCGCGAGCTGTGCGTCGGGCTCTTGAGGCTGAAGGCATCACCATCGCCGCAGGCGGCAGAGTTGCGCCCGACTCCTGACAAATGCTGGCTAGTTTTGCTCAAGAACCGCTGTCGGGGATGTTGAGCACATGACCGCAGGCCTTGCAGTGGACGGCGTCGGGTTCGTGTTTCTGCAGGCCGCATTGCGGGCATGGGAAGTGGACCTTGTTGGGACGGAAAATGGCTTGCGCCAGCCGCACGAACAAGGAGATGCCGATGATCATGATGACGATGGAGGCTAGCTTGCCCCAGGTGCCCGGCAAGGTGATGTCACCAAAGCCGGTGGTCGTCACGGTGGTGACGGTGAAGTAAAGCGCATCGACATAGCCGGTGATGCCCTCGCCGGCTCGATCGACGAATGCGGTGTAAACAAAGCCGGTCACCACGAACAGGAAGACCAGGAGGTTGATCACGGCCTGAATCGATTCCTGATAAAGGCCAAGGCCGCGGCGCCGCAGCGGACGCCAGAGTGCGCTGGAACGGGTCAAGGTCCACAG
>CAKTFF010000215.1 GCA_934553185.1 uncultured Devosia sp. | reverse complement strand
TGTTGGTTGGGATGGGGTGGGATGCGGACCGTCTGCTGTTCAGCTGTCTGTGGAGGAAAGCGGACGCGGCGATGAAACGTTGGTTGCAGCTGCCTGGTTTCCCGGCGAGGATGCAATCCAAGCGGCCTATGCCCGTTTAGTGGCTCGCACCAACGCGGCGAAAGCCCGGCTTAATGTGCCACGTCACGACAGAGCTTGTGCGTCGTACCTGGCGCGTGCTGCCTCAACGAGCCGCTGATGAGCGCTAGCCCATCTGGCAAGAATGGAGAGTGGCTCGGTCAGCGATTGCCCAAGATCGGTGAGCGCGTAGTCCACTCGTGGCGGAACTGTTGCGTATGCCGTGCGGCTGATCAAACCTTCACGCTCTAGGTTGCGCAACGTCAGGGTCAGCATGCGATGGGAGATCCCGGGAATGGCCCGCATTAGTTCGTTGAACCGGATGGGCGTTCGTTCGGACAGGTGCCCCACCACCATTATTGCCCACTTGTCGGCGACGCGATCAAGCACCTGTGCAAGCCCCAGGCACTGCTCGCGTGGGGATGATTGAGCAGGCTGCGGCTGTACCAAGGTCGTTGTCATTTCAAGTCCTGCTTTGGGGCCATACGCACATCAGTGTACGTGGCGCACTTTCCGATGCGTTCTTGCACACATCCATACGCCCGGTCATATCGTCACGCACAAAATGTACGTGCTTGATGGAGAATGCAATGAAGATCGGTATTAGCGGAGCCGGAGGCCAGCTCGGTCAGGGTGTCTTACAGGCGCTGCAGCGCCGCGCCGAGGGGCACCAGATTGTCGCGATCACTCGCCAGCCGGACAAGATTGCTGGCAAGGTCACCGCACTCTATGGTGACTACGATAAGCCGGACACTCTGCTTGCTGCTTATGCGGGACTTGATCGACTTCTGATCATCCCCAGCCCAGATTTCAGGCCGGGTGTGCGCAGTGCGCAGGCCAAAGCGGCGGTGGATGCTGCGACTGCCTCAGGCGTCAGTCACATATTCCTCTTGTCGGCAACGGGGACACGAATGCGGGTCGATCCCGCCGTTGGCGCAGCCTACTGGATCGCCGAGCACCAACTTCTAAGCAACTCGGCAAGTGACTGGACGATCCTGAGGGCGAACTACTTCGCCGAGACCTTTGCCGAGCAGGCTGGCATGGCAGCAAATGTCGGCCATATTCCCGGCATTGCTGAAAACCGCGTTGCTTTCGTTTCGCGTGAGGACGTTGCCGAGGCTTGCGCCGCTGCGCTTGCGACCGATGGCCATGAGGGTGCGATCTACAACCTTTCAGGTCCGGATCGCGTTACCGGAACCGAGCGGGCTGCACTGGTCAGCGAAGTCACGGGGCAGCCCGTCACGTTTGCAACAATGACAGAGATGACCTTGCGCGAAGCCATGGCGACCGCCCAGCTCCCACCATTCGTTGTTGATGCGGTTGCCTCCATGCAAGTGGCCCAAGCCGAAGGCGCCTACGACATCGTCACCGGTGATATCGAGAAGCTCACTGGCCAGGCACCCCGGTCGCTGAGGTCGGTGTTGGGCAGCGTCGACCTGCACAAGTCCCGCAGCGAACAGGGCGGCGCTTAGCGTCGGATTAAGCCCGCTATTGTTCATCACCCAACCGACGAGCCAAGCAAGCTGCTGACCGTTCAGGATAGCCAGGCTGGTGCATGCATCTTGAGTATCGCACCTTGGTCGGCGGAGAGTTCCCTTCACAGCGTTGCTGGCTGCGCTTTCGTGGAGGGAACTAAGCTCAGACCAGAAATAGGCCGATAATGATCAGCAATGCCGCAATTGCGCGAGGGATTGCATGCCCAAAGTCGCGTGGTGTGAAAAGCGGCACAGTCACAAGTGTGTAGATGCAGGTCGCAAGGGTCAGCCAGAAGAATGCATCCCCTGCGCCCTGTTGCTGCGTCTCCATGATGGCCCCGACCAATGCTATGGCGGCTCCGAGATAAAGTCCTTGATTGGCCAGCAAAAGGTTCAGCAACAACCGCTTTCGCCAGTATGGGTCAGTGGGGTTGAGCGCCTGACGGATCGGATTGAGGGCACCAAATGAATATGCGAGCGCATCGACCAGCATCAGCACCGCAACGACGTACCAAATCCAGGGCAACAGACTTTGCAGCATGTTAAGCGACTCCAATAAGCAAGGGGATTGCAGCTGCAGCCATGAGGGCAGCGGTAAGACCGTGAACGCCATAGGCTGTTTTCGTTGAGCCTTGGGCAAGAAGGATGAGCGTCATATCGCCGGTAGGAATGATCGCCTCGATCAGCAGGACGACGCCCAGCAGATAGGGGTTGCCCCACGCTATGAGGGCCAGCACGACAAGACCGGAAACAATGTCGCGCGTCCCTTTGAGGCGCAACCACCACACAATGTTTCGCCCGTCTTCTGGCAGCGGCAGCCCGAAATTGTGCGTCATGATCCTTGGGCTAAAAAGGTACATGACCCCTATTCCCATTATTCCAATGGCCGCCAAGGCAGCCACTCCAACCGAAAACCAATGCATCGATCAACTCCTTGTCTGTAGCTACTTTATCTAGCGTTGCTAGGTTGTCAATAGATGCTATGGTTCCTGCGGAGCTGTTCAGCAAGGGGAGATCGGGGATGGGTGTAGCGGAACGAAAAGGCCGCGAACGGGCAGCCCGAGAGAGCCGTATCACCGAGGCAGCGCGCGCTATTGCGGCAGATGAAGGATGGAACGCGGTCACAATCCGCCGCTTGGCAAGCGAGATCGAGTACAGCCAACCTGTGGTCTATTCACACTTCCAAAACAGAGAGGCTATCGTTGCGGCGGTAGCCGTCCAAGGGTTCCGGGACCTTGCAGCCTCGCTTAGGAAGGCTGCCGAGTCGGCTGCGGATCGTAAAGCAGTGCTCCGGAAGGTCGCGGAGGCGTATCTGGATTTTGCCAGCCAAAACCCGTCGCTTTATGAGGCCATGTTCACCATGCCGACGGGCTTGGAATTTGCGGGTTCTGATACGATACCGGAGCTGCGAGAGGCTTTCGCCGCGCTTGCTGCTGTCAGCACATCTCCAAAGGGGCACGATGAGATTGCAACTGAGACCTTTTGGGCGGCGCTGCACGGCCTAGCAGAGCTTGAGCGCTCAGGCCGTATTCGGCCTATTGCTCGCGACCAAAGATTGGCCTTGGTCACTGACAAGCTTCTTCAGTAAACAAACCGGGCCAATCCCGCGTTCCATGATTGGGATCTTGCGCTTCGATAAGCTGCGGCTGCTTGCGGGCAGTATCAGATTTCCGCGAACAACTGACCTGGGGTCGATGGAGGATTGGCGACTTCGGTGCGAAACGCTCGTGACATTCTCCAGTCGCACCACCTTGGACCGGCCCCTACGTCTTACGGCCCTGCTTTAGATTGAGAGAACACTGATGGTTGCTGACCCAATTCAGCACGGCATCGAAGTCCTCGCGACGCGACTGGTTTTGAAAGTACCAGTCCTCTGCACTGTGCCACTGACGCTCCCAAGGACCGATCTCCCGCTCTCGGGCGATAAGCCTATACATCCTTAGCTCCTCTGGCAGATCAATGAGCACAGAGAAATCGATCAAATCCCGCAACTCGGGCCTGGCAGAATAAACGCCTTCAAGGATGACGACGGCCTTGGATCGAACCTGCTTGCTAACGCTCGATTTTGTGCCGTCAAACGCGTCCCAGTTGAACGGGAGATAGCTCACTGTTCCTCGCGCATGCAGTTCTCGAAGGGCGTCGCGTTGGCTCCGCCAATCGATGCAGATGTTGGCCAGGTGTGAGGCTGAGCTGTCGAGCACCTCAACACCCCCTGCAAAGAAATCATCACCCTCAATGATTAACGCGTCGAGTTCGTCACAAAGCCGGTTGGCCAATGTTGATTTCCCTGAGCCGCTTCGTCCGTCGATGGCGACGAGGAATAAGCCGCTCTTTTGCGCGGCCAGGTTTTTGATAACCGATGAGAGTTGATTGAGTGCAGTATTGGTCATTGGTGGGGCACATAGCTCTGCTGGCCTTACGATCTAGCCTAACCTTGTCTGCTTTGCGGCGTCCTTCAGACGCTGGCCGACGACGAAAAACGGGGTCGATGGCCGATAGGCGGTTTAGGGGTGGGTAGCGGCCAGTCAGCTAGTGGATTGGACATATGAAAAGCAGACGCTCATTCACAGGCTTTTGCTGTGAAGTAGAGGCTCACATTTCGGGCCAGGGTTCCTTTGGTTGAAGCAAACTCGATGAAGACAGCAAACGGCTTTTTCAACCCCCTGGCAGTGATCGAGCCGTTTGCGGCTCCTATCTTGCCGTGGCTAATGGCATGGCAGATTTCTATCTCAGTGATATCATCAGGGATCTCAGGCAGTGAAGTTCCTGCTTCAATCCGACCCGAAAGACTTTCTGTGGTGAGCCAGTCGACGACAAAATCCTCGACAAAGGCATTTTTCGGAGAGTTTTTGCATTCTCCGCTTCGTGTTATTTTCACAGCTAGCTCCCTTTTAGAATCGCGACGTTTCACCCTTTGGATTTTCGACAGAAACACCTGTTCGCCGAATGCGGAGCGATCCTTTACACGAGGTTGAACATCGCCTTTGGGGTGGAGTGCGGAATGTCGGCTTTCAGCCGACGGCCCCACGTTCGCGCCCATCTCAGCTAGGCGGAGCCCGGAACGGTTGTGTCCCAGGCCCCTGACATTAGAGCTCCATCCCAATGGCCTTGCGGATGGCTATTTGCATCGCCGAGGGTGGTAGCGACGGGTCAAACTCACCTTTGGGCAGGAGCGGG
>CAKTFF010000214.1 GCA_934553185.1 uncultured Devosia sp. | reverse complement strand
GGGATAACCGGCTTCAGCCAGCAGCGCCTTGGCCGCTTCAACATCGTGCGGATAGGTGCCGGTCAGGTCTACATAATCGGGATTGTGTGGGGCAAAGGGGGCGCCGATCGGCACGCCATAGCCATAGGTGGCGCCTTCAATGATCGCCTCGCGGTCCAGCGCATGGGCCATGGCCTGCCGGACACGCAGATCATCGAAGGGCGGCTTGCGATTGTTGGTGGACAGGATGGTCTCGCCCTCGGTGGTTCCGACCAGCACGGTGAACTGCGGATTGCCCTCGAACACCGCCAGCGCTTCGGTGGCGAAATTGTTGGTGCCGTCGATGTCACCGGCCAAAAGGGCATTGGTCATGGTCGACGTGTCGCTGATGAACACGAAGCTCGCGCGTGTCAGATGCGCTGGCGTGCCCCAATAAGGACCATAGGCGTCAAGGATCACGCGGCTGCCCTTGTCCCATTGGGTAAAGGCAAAGGGTCCGGTGCCGATGGGTTCATTGGCGTTGTTGGCGGCGCTTTCGGGCGCCACGATCACCGCATCGCCGCGGCCAAGATCGAACAGAAAGCGCCCCACCGACCGCGACAGGGCGATCTCGACGGTCAGCGGATCAATCACCGTTACCGAGGTGATCGGCTCGTAGAGCGCCCGCTGAGCATTGACGCTGTCGGGAGCGAGAAGGCGGTCAAAGGTGAACTTGACGTCTTCGGCGTCAAAGGTCGTGCCGTCATGAAAGGTCACGCCCTCATGGAGCTTGAAGCGATAGGAAAGGCCATCGGGCGAGATCGTCCAGCTTTCCGCCAGGCCGGGCTGTACGGCGCCGGTTTGGTCGATCCGCGTCAGGCCCTCAAAGATGTTCTGGTAGACGACGATGTCGATGGCTTCGGCAGCGCCGGCCGTGGGGTCCAGCGCCGGTGGCTCGAGCGCGACGCCGATGCGGATCTCAGTGGGCTGCGCCGCGCTCGCGGCCGTAGCCGCCACGCTCAGGGTCAAAGCCAGAGCCAGTGCCTTGGTGATGGTGTTCATGTGGGTTCCCCGGAGTGACGCAAACCGCGCAGTGGCGCAACATATAGGGCAAGCGCACTAACATGGCAGCAGGCAGAAGGGCCAAACTTTCCTTTGCCCGTCGCGACCTGAAGCATGATCATACTTAAAGATCAGGCGAAACGCCCCAGGCAGTTTCTATTCGGCGCTTTCGGCGGGCGATTGCTGTTCCACCAGATCGGCTGGGATCACCAGGGTGAACAGCATGCCGTGTTGCCCCGCCGGATCGACGGAGAGCGAGAAGGCATTCACCGCCAGGAGCGAGCGGGTGAGCGCCAGGCCAACACTGGAGCGCACGGGCGTCATCATCTGCCCGTCCCGCCCGATACCGTCGCGGAACACGACGAAGCGCTCGGCCATGTCCACCGCATTGGTGGAACTATCGCGCACATGCACGGCAATACTGCCATCATCGCCCCGCTGGGCTGAAATAACCACCGCGCCGCCGGTCGGCGTCTGGTCGATTGCGCTGGCAAGGAGGTTGAGAACGGCCTGCGCCAGCGAGGCCCGATCTGCGGTGATGCGCGGCAGGCTTTCCGATATGGCGTTGCGCACGATGACCCGGGCGCTGCTGGCCTGCTGGCGGATGCGCAGAACGCAGCTTTCAAGCAGTGTCGTGAGCTCGATGCTGGCGCGCTGCGGCAGGTAGCGGCCATCGCGCAGGCGGGCATAATCATCGAGTTCGTCCACCAGGGCCGCGATTTCCTGGCCGGCTGTGGCGATGTCCTGCGCATAGCTCTCGAACTGCTCGCTTTGGAGAGCACCGGTGGCTCGGCTGCGCAGGAGGTCGGAAAAGCCCAGGATGGTGTTGAGCGGCCGCCGCACACCGCGGCTGATCCGGGCCAGAAGGCTGGGATCGGCATCGGCAATGGCGACCTGCCGGACCGGGGCAGCACTGCGTGGGCGGACGAAGCCGAAATAGCCGGTGATCACCCCGGCCTGTCCTTGGCCGAAGAGGATGATTTCAGCTGATCCGGATTGTGATCGCATGGTGAGGCAGGGCCGCGCTGTTTCGGCAAACCGCGCCGGGCGTTCGAGGAAGTCGCGCAGGCTTGCGCCTTCAGTAGCGCTCACCATCTGCGACAGTGCCCGTCCTTCGAGCGGCCGGTCGGATGCCAGGATTTCAGCGCCGCGCGCGGTTATGTTGCTGATGACGCCATTGCGGGTGGCGAGGAAAAACCCGTCCCCGCGCACATCGGCAAAGGCCTGGGCGAAGGCGCTGACGGCAGCCTCGTGGCCGGTCCGCACTTCGGTGGTGCTTGCCGAAAGCATCAGGGCAGGGCGGCCCTGCCAGGAAATGGATTGAAGGCGCGCCGTGACCGGCACAAGCGTGCCGTCGCGCTGCACCAGATGGTTGACCGGGCCCGAGCCGCCGCCATCAGGACCGGCGGCGGGGAACACGGCGGCAAGGCCGGCCTTGCGCAGGTTCTCCACCGAGTCGTAGCCCACCATTTCGGTGATCGCGCGGTTGGCAAACAGGACCTGCTGGTCGCGGAACACGAGAATGCCGAGCGGCAGGCGGTTCAGCACCAGCGTTTCGCCGCCCAGATTGATCAGGGCGCCTGTGCGGGCAATGTCCTGGTTGGCGCGCGAAGCCTGCGCGGCTTCCCCTACGCGGTCGTTGAGAATGCGGGAGAGTTCGTCGAAATTATAGCGCGACACGCGCTCCACGGTTTCGGGGTCCGGAATCGGCGCGGGCAGTGATTGGGCAGGCTCGGTAGGGTCGTCGTGTGCCTGTTCGACGACGGGCTCTGGGGGCGCTGGCTCAGTCGCGTCCGGCGCTTCGGGCTCGGCTGGGGCAACAGTGTCCGGACCGTCCGCGGCCACCTCGATCGGTGCCGCGGCATCATCGTCAACGGGCGCTTCTGCGGGCGGCGGGGCATCGTCTGCTGCCGTCAACGGGGTGAACAGCGCATCGTCGGACGCCAGGCGATCGATCAGCAGCGTGAGGCGGCTAGCCGCGAGGGCGCCGTCTTCGGTCTCGACGGGGGATGGTAGGCTGTCGGACTGTTCCACGACGTCCAGCGGCTCTGGCTCGGGTTCGGCGACAGCTACCATTGGCTCCGCAACAGGCTCCGCTTCGGCAACCGGCTCTGCCGTGTTCACCACAACGTCGGGCAGAGCGGAGGCGACCGGCGCGTCCTCGATGTCCTCGCCGGCGGCGGCTTCAAGGATTTCGGGCGCGATGGGATCGACGCCCACGACCAGCAGAACCACCTGCTCGTCCTGCCAGCGCAGCGGCGTCACTGCGCAGGTGGCTGATGTGGGTTTTTCACCGGCCAGGAACTGGATGCGCGCAAGGCTGGTCCGCTCCACCGCGCCAAGCCGGATATTGCGGGCAATCTGTCCCTTGATGGGAGCGGCGAGCGCGGCGCGCTTGAGCCCGTGTTTCTTCAGCTTGGCCAGAAACAGCGTCGCCGCCCGATTGTGCCAAAGGAGCACCTGCCCATCCTGGGACCAGAGCCAGGCCGGACGTGGGTCATCGGCATGCTGAAGCACGCGACGGGCGCTTGGCGATGTGATCCACTCGGCATCCATAGGCGTGGAGTGTCTCCCCTCCAGATGTGGCATTTCCGTGCCATATCGGGACAATTGCACAGGAAAGTTCAGACTTTGTTCAATATAGCCTGCCCGCCACACGGTCCAGTGCGGCAGCGCTTCCCTGCCCAGACTTCGGGCAGGATGGTTAAGGTGGAAATTGGGGCGGTGCGTAGGCCATTGGCGAAATCGGTGCTTGTCATCGCCGATTTCTCGACCTATGTTCCGCGCGCTTTCGGGGCCGTGTCGCACCGCCCCTTGCAGAGCCTTTGCCGCCTTAGCTCAGTTGGTTAGAGCGCTAGATTGTGGATCTAGAGGTCCCCCGTTCAATCCGGGGAGGCGGTACCATTTTCCTCGATTTGCCGCGTCTTACGGGGAGGCCTGCTATCGAACACTTTAAGGATATGTCCGCTGCTCGCCAATCTGGTGAACTGATCGGGCTTGTGCTGGTCGTGGGCTTACAGTCTTTATTTCTGCATGATTTCGGCGTTCGAAACTCGGCCCTGGCGCTGCTGTTTTTCGTCATCACCATGGCTATCTGCGTAGCGGGTTTTAGAACCGGTCGATTTCGCGGCTGCTGGGTTGTATTGGCGGTGTCATCCATTGCTGGGCTGGTGATGCTCGGCATGTCAAGTCCGATAGGCGGCGTTTCTGCAGCGCTTTCCCTGATCCCATTCTACGTGTCTTGATCCTGTAAGCTTCGGCTACGTTCGGGATGGGGCCGTGATGGCAATGCCACGCGGCATGTGCATCAATACGCCGGTTCGCACATTGCGAGAGGACGGCTATGAGCTTCGACACGTTTGTTTCCCGCGTAAGCGCAGCGGGCCTGAAGCTGGCTGTAATCGGCGGGGTGGCGTTAGCAATTCTGGTCGGGATGGCAGGGGATCTGGCTGCGTGGCCAGTGTCGATTATCCCTCTTGTTCCGCCCTTGGTCTGGTTCTTCTTCACGGTGGTCTGCGCTGTCACCTGCATGGCCGCAACGACTTTGTTGGGCTTCCTGTCCGACCAGAGCGTGCGGGGAGAACTGCACTGGAAACGCTTACTGCTCTTTTTGATGGTGCTTTCAGCGGGCTGCCTCGTCACCGCGATCTGCCACGTGCCAGGAGCGTTCCTCCAAATGACCCAAAGACTACCGCATGCACCCCAGACTGTTACACCGGAGGTCACGACGCCTTCTCCTTATCCCCAAGAGCCGACCCGCCTAGGCC
>CAKTFF010000213.1 GCA_934553185.1 uncultured Devosia sp. | reverse complement strand
GGATGTGCCCGGCTATTTCTCCGACAATGCCGTGACCCTCCTGCCGGGCCGCAACACCGAACTGCGCTTCACGCCGCGTCACGGGGCCACGCCGAGTGCCTCCGACCTCGTTCAGTCCCTGCGTGTCCGCAACCTCAGCGACACATTCTGAGGGCGCCACAACCACCGCCGCCCTTGCCACGGCAGGGGCGGCGCAACGCTCCCATGTTGCGCACCGGCATTGACACGGCAACAGCCACCCGTCATCGCTGACCCGCAGCTTCCGCGCTCCCGGATTCCGTATGTCGACCCCTATCGCCCCGATCGAGGAGCGCCGCTTGTTGGGCATTGGCCTCGTGCTGGCGGCCTACTTCCTGTTTGTGTGCCTCGACAGTTCCGCCAAGTGGCTGGGTCTTGTCGGCCTGCCGGCGCTGCAGATCATGTTCGTGCGCTATGCGGTCCATCTCGGTCTCGCTGCCGCCATCAACCTGCCGCGTCAGGGACTAGACCTTCTGCGCACTCGCAGCCCCAAGCTCGAACTTCTGCGCGCTGGGGCGCTGGTCGGCTCGACCCTCTGCAACTTCACCGCCGTGCGCTACCTGCCGCTTACCGTAACCGGCGCCATCGGCTTCACCGTGCCGCTGATCGTCACCGCTTTGTCCGTGCTGTTTCTGGGCGAAACCGTCGGCTGGCGACGCTGGGCTGCCATTGCCGTCGGCTTTGTGGGCGTCCTGATCATCGTGCAGCCCGGCAGCGAGGTCTTTCAGCCCGCAACCCTGCTGTCCATGGGTGGCGCCGTGACCTATGCCTGCTACGCCATGCTCACCCGGCGCCTGGCCGGTGTCGACTCCGCCGGCACGCAGCAATTCTACGGCGCTGCTTTGCCCACCCTAATTCTGGCGCCCCTGGCTCTGGCCAATTGGGTCTGGCCGACCACCACGATCGACTGGATCTTACTCTCGCTGATCGGCGTCATTGGCTTTTCCGGCCACCAATTCATCACTGTGGCTCACCGCTTCGCCCCGGCCTCGACGCTCGCGCCGTTTTCTTATGTGCAGATCCTGTTCTTTACCGCCGCCAGCTGGCTGATCTTCAACCAGCCGCCCGACACCTCACTCTATTTTGGCGCCCCCATCGTCATGGCAAGCGGCCTTTATATCTGGCTGCGGGAACGCGCGCTGCAAAAAGCCGCCAGTGCCGTGCAGCCAGCCGGCGAGCGCTAGCACAGGGCGCTGCCGGTCGATCTAGTAAAAACCCCCGCTTTGCTGTAACCCCAAAATCTATGAGCACTCTTGCCACCGCTCGGCGCTTCAGCGTTGCGCCCATGATCGACTGGACGGATCGGCACTGCCGCTTTCTCCACCGGCAGCTGACGACCAAATCCCTGCTGTTCACCGAAATGATCACCACCGGCGCGGTTGTGCACGGCGACGCCCACCGCCACCTTCGCCTCAACGACGGCGAAGGCCCGGTCGCGCTCCAGCTTGGCGGCTCCGACCCCGCCGACCTTGCCCAAGCCGTCCGCGTCGCCGAAAACTATGCTTATGGCGAGATTAACCTCAATGTCGGCTGCCCGTCAGACCGTGTTCAGTCCGGCAAGTTCGGCGCCTGCCTCATGGCCGAGCCCGATCTGGTTGCCAACTGTGTCCGCGCCATGCGCGACGCCACCGATCGCCCGGTAACCGTCAAGTGCCGCATCGGCATCGACGATCAGGACACCGAAGAGAGCCTCGACCGCTTTGTTGATGCGATCGTTGCGGTCGGCGTCGATGCGATCTATGTCCACGCCCGCAAGGCCTGGCTCAAGGGGCTGAGTCCAAAGGAAAACCGCACCATTCCGCCGCTCGACTACGATCGGGTCCATCGCCTGCGCCGCCGCCTTGCACCGCTGCCGGTCATGATCAATGGCGGCATCGAAACGCTGGACGCGGCGGAAGCGCAACTCGCTCACACTGACGGCGTCATGCTGGGCCGCGCCGCCTACAACAATCCCATGCTGTTAGGCGAGGTCGACCGCCGCATCTTCGGCACCGACACCACCGGCCCCACGCTCGAGGAGGTCATGCAGGCCATGGCCGACTACGCCGAGCGCGAACGAACCGCCGGTACGCGCCTCAACGCCATCACCCGCCATATGCTGGGCCTCGCTAATGGCCTGCCCGGTGCCCGTCACTTCCGCCAGATCCTCAGCGTCGAAGCCTCTAAACCCGGCGCAGGCCAGGATGTTATCCACCAGGCTCTTACCGCCGTGCAGCGCGAGCCACTCGCCGCCGCCAGCTAACCTGTGTTTCGTTTGAAGCCGTCTTTATTTCGGTTCAGCCCATTTCAGTTTCGGAATGGGCCGTGATACTGACAGAACAGCGTAGCGTGCCACCACGAAAGCACGAGTCGCTGATCATGGGGAGCCTCGCACATGCTGCGCAAATATCGCCTGTTTCATCTGGGATGGGTCATCATTCTTTTGGGCGCCTTGCTCGCCCACTTCATTCAAACATCCGGCGGCATCGCCATCAAGGATGTTCGCTTCACCGGCAATAACGGGCAGACCCTAAGCGGCCTCCTTTATGTCCCGCCTGGCGTCACCAACGAGAACAAGGCGCCCGGCATCCTGGCTGTCCACGGCTATATCAACAGCCGCGAAACCCAGTCCGGCTTTGCCATCGAATATGCCCGCCGCGGCTATGTCGTGCTGGCGCTTGACCAGGCCGGTCATGGCTACTCGGACGCTCCCGCCTTTGCCAATGGCTTTGGTGGTCCGGCAGCCCTGAACTATCTGCGCGCGCTCGACATCGTGGACGTGGACAATATTGGTCTTGAAGGTCACTCCATGGGTGGCTGGACCATTCTGGCGGCAGCCAGCGCCAATCCCGAAGGCTACAAGGCCATGGTTCTGGAAGGCTCCAGCACCGGTTCGGGCTTTGCCGCCGAAGGCACCACCACCTGGCCGCGCAACCTTGCCGTGGTCTTTTCCAAATACGACGAGTTCTCGCAACTGATGTGGGATGTCGATCGTGCCCAAGACGTGGTCACCAGCCCCAAGCTGCAAACCGTGTTCGGCAGCACCGACCCGATCGTTCCCGGCCAGGTCTATGGCGACGAGGCCGCTGGCACCGCCCGCATTCTGCAGCAGCCCAACACCACCCATCCGGGCGATCACCTGTCGCCCGAAGCCATCGGCTATTCCATCGACTGGTTCGCCCAGACCTTGGAGGGCGCCGAGCCCATCCCCTCAAGCGACCAGATCTGGCTGTGGAAGGAAATCGGCACGCTGATCGCCCTGATCGGCTTCGTCGTGCTCCTGGCCGGCACCTTCGACATGCTGCTGGCAGCGCCAGCCTTTGCTCATCTGCGCATGGGTCCGATTGCCTCGGCTTACGTGTCGCGCAACGGCAAGTGGTGGCTGACCTTCGCCGTCAGCGCCTTTGTTCCGGTGATGACATATTACCTGTTCTTCAGCTGGGGCGCTCAGCTTCTGCCCGCTTCACCGCTGCTGCCGCAAACCATCACCACCCAGATTGCCTTCTGGGCTGTGCTGAACGGCATCATCGTTTTCGCCGTCAGCTTCCTCCTTAAGGGCGACAAGGTCTCGGCACGCGGCAAGATTTGGCCGTCACTGCTGATTGCTCTCGCCACCGTCGGCATCGGCTATCTCTTTGTTGTAGCCGTGGACTGGCTGTTCAAGGTCGACTTCCGCTTCTGGGTCGTTGCCCTCAAGCCGATGAGCCTCCTTCAGGCCAAGATCGCGCTGGTCTACCTTGTGCCCTTTACGGCGTTCTTTGTGCTGGCCCTGCGTGGCCTGCACACCGGCCTATCGGTCGCCGGCGACAGCCGCTTCGTGCAGTACATGAGCAATATCGGCGCCCTGGCCCTGGGTTTTCTGGTGTTCCTCATCATCCAGTACGGCACGCTGCTGGTTTCGGGTCACCTGTTGAGCATCAACGAGCCGCTCAACACCGTGATCGCCATGCAGTTCCTGCCGCTGATGGCCATCATCGCCTTCCTCTCGACCTTCGCCTGGCGGCGCACGGGGAGCTACCTGCCCGGAGCCTTCATCAATGCGCTGTTTGTTACCTGGTACATCGTGGCCGGCCAGGCCACCCAGTTCCCGGTGAGCTAACAAAAACGGCCGGTGGAAACACCGGCCGTTTCTTCAGGCGCTACGCTAGTCCACCAGCTCCAGTGAATTCTGTGTCACGCTGTAGCGGCTGAGCGTTTCCAGAAACGTCATGCCCAAAAGGCTTTGATCGAGGGCGTTCTCCTCCGCGATAAAGGCCACCACGCCCTCCCGCACGATGCCACCAACCTCCATGCGCTCCAGCCGCACCCGCGCCGCCCGCCCAGTTCCATTGGCGGTGGACACCGGGATGGAATAGTTCAGCGCCGCTGTTTCGATCCCCGCCGCTTCGGCATCGCTGACGGTCAGCACTACGGCGCTGGCGCCCGTATCGAAAACCATCGGCGTCGTGTGTCCATTGACAGTGGTGTTGATCTCGAAATGCCCGCCAAGCCCTCGCCGGAAGGTCGCAACGCCACCCTCGGCATCGACCACGGCGACACCCGGCTGGAACTCGCCCGCGACCCGTCCTGCCACCGCTGTCAATTCATCGCGATAGGCATAGCTCACCGCCGCCACGCCGACGATCCCCGCCCAGAGAACAAGGCTGCCCACCAACTCGCTTGCTTTGCGCCGCCGGGTAAACAGCCCGCCGGCAAACACCAACAGCAGCACCAGCAGCGGGATCAGTTGCGCGGTCTGCCCCTGCGTCAGCCCAAGCACGCTGCCCGCATCGGCGCTGATCAGCAGCGCCAGCCCA
>CAKTFF010000212.1 GCA_934553185.1 uncultured Devosia sp. | reverse complement strand
CGTGGTTTGGTGGGTCGAGTTGTTCGGAGCTCTTGCCGTGTTTCTGTTTGGCGCCACCCTGCTGGTTGCGAGTTTGTAGCAGGGGTGATGGCTGAGCGCGACCCATCGCCGCCTTGCGGAAGGTGGGGGAGTGGTTATGGTGCGCGCAGCCTAGAATCCTTCCAAACTGGCCACCATGTCCAATCACCTTCCGCCCAATCACCCAAATGTCAAGCCGCCCAAGATCGGCGTTTTGCTGCTCAATCTTGGAACGCCGGACGCTACCGATTACTGGAGCGTGCGTCGATACCTGCGGGAGTTCTTGAGCGATCCTCGCGTTATCGAAACGCCGAAGTGGCTTTGGTGGCCGCTGCTGAACCTGGTGATCCTGTCGGTGCGTCCGCAAAAGAGCGGGCATGCTTATAGCCAGATCTGGGACAAAGAGCATAATGCCAGTCCCTTGCTGGTGATCACCCGCAAGCAGACGGCGGCTCTGGCAGAACGACTGGCCGGCCACGACAACGTTCTGGTGGATTTCGCCATGCGCTACGGCAACCCATCCACCCGCAGCGTTATGGAGCGCATGCAGACGGAAGGGTGCCAGAAAATCCTTCTTGTGCCGCTTTACCCGCAGAATTCGGCGACCACGACGGCTACGGCCAACGACAAGGCATTCGACGTCCTCAAGACCATGCGCTGGCAGCCGGCAGTACGCACCGCGCCAGCTTACTTCGAAGACGAAAAATACATCGAGACATTGGCCAATTCGATCCGCGATGGCGTGGCAGCACTTCCATTCGTCCCGGATGTTGTGATCACCAGCTACCATGGCATGCCGGTGAGCTATCTGGAGCGGGGCGATGTTTACCATTGCCAGTGTTATAAAACGACACGGCTGGTGCGGGAATATCTTGGCTGGCCCAAGGAGCGGCTGATGGTGACGTTTCAGTCGCGCTTCGGGCCCACAAAGTGGCTTGAGCCCTATACGGATGTGACTTTAGCGGCCCTGCCTGCGAGGGGCGTCAAGAAAGTGGCGATCCTTGCGCCGGCATTTTCCGCCGACTGCATCGAGACGCTGGAAGAAATCAATATGCAGGGGAGAGAAACGTTTATGGAGGCCGGAGGCGAGCAGTTCGCTTATATCCCATGTCTCAATGACAGCCCTGCCGGCATGGACATGATCGAAGCCATGGTACGTCGGGAGCTGAGTGGCTGGTTGTGAAATGTCGGCGCAGGAGATCCCAGCGCCGACGGTATTGATCACTAGAGTTTGACTTCGGCGTTGTCGCCCATGTTTGGCGGAGCACCGGTGACAGCTGCGACAGCCATCTTGGCCATGGCAACAGCGCGGTTTGGGCTGTCCCAGAGTTCGCCATCGGTTGGGGTGACGGTGAGGAGGCGAATGGAAGGGTCGTTCTCGTCGTCCCACCAGGCCTTGTCGAAGTCGGACCAGAGTTCCTTGATCTTGGCGCGATCGTTGCTCACCCGTGCGGTGCCGGCGACGACGACATATTTGTGGCCCGGGCTGTCGACCCATGCGCAAGAAACAGTGGGGAAGCGATCGACTTCTTCGTTCTTGTGCCCCTCTTCGTCGACCAAGAAGTAGAAGGCGTGTTCGTCGCGGCGGACGCGGGCGGAGAGGGGGCGGCTGCGCTGGTTTTCACCATCCCAAGTGGTGAACATGCAGATGTCGATTTTTTCGGCGAGTTCCCAGATACGGTCGGTCACTTCGGCCGGGGTTTTGTTGTTGTCGTGGTGTTCCTTGACCATGCGGCGCTCCTGCGGGTTTGAGCAGAAGGAACGAGGAGGAACGGCGGAGGTTGCCGAGCCTTGCGAGAAAGCTCGGCACCTTCCGCCAATTCAGCTTAGCCCATCATCGCCTGGAGTTCTTCGAGGTGGGCGATGTGTTCGGTGATCATGCCGCGCGCCAGTTTGGCGACCGAGAGGTGCTCGCGGTTGGTGCCGACGGTGAGGTATTCTTCCTGGATGGCCAGGAGCTGCTGGTGGCCTTCGAGGTTGGCGGTGACATAGGCCATGTCAAATTCGGCGCCGGACAGGGCTTCCATTTCGCTCATCATGGCCGCGGCGTCGGGGCCGGCCATGGTCATGACTTCTTCGTCGGTCGGGGGCTGGAGAGCGCCCTGGGCGTCGTTGGGGCCGTCTTCCATCATGGACTTGAGGATGTCGGCGATGGTTTCCTGCTCGGCGACTTCGAATTCGGCGAACATCCGGACCTTGGCGTCGGCGGCTTTTTCGACGGCCATGCGCGACTGGAGGAGGGACATGGAGCCGACCATGCCGGTTTGTTCGGCGTGGGTCATTTCGGCTTCGCCCATGGCGGGCATGGCCATGTCGGCGGCGGGTGCAGCGGCGTCCTGGGCGAAGGCGCGGGTGGCGAGAGCGGCGGCCGGCAGAACGGCGGCCAGGGCAACGAGATTGCGGCGGAGCATGGGAATACCTCGGGAATGATTTGCTGTCAGGTGTCGGTGACGCAGGAGCAAATCATCGCGGAGGCAGGAGGTTGCCGCCCGTTAATACACGTTAAGGGGAGGGCGTGGAAAAACGCCGCACGGCGCTGGCGCCTGCGGGTTCACGGTAACGGGCGGCCTTTGGCTCGACCAGTTTATACTTAGGGAGACAAAGGCCGCCCGTCACGATCCGCTTTTGTGCGAGGTCCGGTTCAGGCGGAGCCATTATTGCAGGTCCGGCTGCCGAGCTTCCTACCCCACTGGACGGGCGCCCCCATCCCACGGTCACCCCACCCGGCCTTGCGTCGAGGCCGGTGACTGGTGGGGTAGGGGAAGAATGCCACACGGTTTGGCGGGCGGGGATAAGTCGACTGTCGACCACGTGCACGCGTACTTTTTCGGTGCGTCCGTGATCCCGAACGTGGCTTCAAGGTGCTGGAAAGTTCGGGCTTTTCCGGCGATAGGAAGATCAGCACGACTGCGGAAAAAACAGTCATAGGGGAGGAGTTGGTTATGGAAAAGCGTCAGGTTGGCCGGACCGGATTGGACGTCACGACGGTGAGCTTCGGCGGAGCGGGGATCGGCAACCTTTACAAGCCGGTGGGGCGCGACGAGGTGGAGGCCGTGCTCGACGCTTCCTGGGAGGCCGGCATCCGCTTCTTCGACACGGCGCCCCGTTATGGGCATGGCTTGAGCGAACGGCGCCTGGGGGACTTTTTGCGCGCCAAGCCGCGGGACTCCTATGTACTTTCAACCAAGGTGGGGCGGCTGCTGACGCCATTGCGCGGTCGGGAAATGGGCGACTATGGTTTTGCCGAGCCGCTGCCGTTCGAGCAGGAATACGACTACAGCTATGACGGCATTATGCGCTCGTTTGAGGCGAGCCTGCATCGGCTAGGTATCGACCAGATTGACGTGCTGTTTATGCACGATATCGGCCGCGACACGCATGGCGATGCCAATGCGCAGCACCAGCCGATTGCGTTCGACGGCGGCCTGAAGGCCATGACGGAGCTGCGGCAGCAGGGGCTGGTCAAGGCCATCGGGCTTGGCGTCAACGAGGTGCAGGTGTGTCTCGATGCGCTCGAACATGCGGATCTGGACTGCTTCCTGCTGGCGGGCCGCTACTCGCTGCTCGATCACCAAAGCGCGGCGCCGCTGCTGGAGGCGTGTCGGCAGCGCGGGGCGAGCCTGGTGATCGGCGGCGTGTTCAATTCGGGTATTTTGGCGACCGGACCCAAGCCGGGCGCGATGTTCAACTATGCGCCGGCGTCCGAGGACATCCTCGACCGGGTACGCGCCTTGCAGCACATCTGCGAAGCGCATGGCGTGCCGCTGGCGTCTGCAGCCTTGCAGTTCCCCCTGCGCAGCTCGGTTGTCTCGTCGGTGCTGCTCGGCGTGTCCAACCCCGGCAATCTCGACCGCAATCTGGAGGGGCTTGAGGCGCCAATTCCCGAAAGCCTGTGGACGGAGCTCGCTGGGCAAGGGTTCCTGAGCCAGAGTAGTTGAACGGGAACCGGCAGGCGGTGTGGTGCGGCAGAAGCTGACGGCCATAGCCGGATCGTTGTGTCCTGATGAGCCGACGGTTTGGTTGTAAACGGATCTGTGGCAAGGATTTATTAGGGCTTCTGAGGCGGAGTACGGGCACCTGCCTTGTTGGAGCCTGCTCGTGCGCACCCTTTCTCTTCTTGCCCTTGGCCTTCTGCTTGTGTCTCCGGCTGCGGCCGAGCAGTGGCACTATGAGGGCGGGGCAACGCCGATTGCCTGGTTCGATACCACCGAAGCACAGTTTCAGTTTGCCTGCCGGGGCGGGCAGCTGGCGATGGGCTTTTGGGTGCGTGAGCCCGAGGCGGCGGTGAGCGCGCTTTCGGCGATCAGCGTCGCCATTACGCCCGATCCCGCGCCAGGCAGCACGGTGACGGGTGGCACCGAAACCAGCTTTGCCCAGGACATGCCGCTGGTGCATTTGGAAGGCGCCTCGGTGGTGGTGCGCGGCCCGGTGGCGCGGCAATGGGCGCGGATCGCGCAAGGGGCGCGGGAGGATATGCGCGTGGCCTTTGTTCGGCAGGGCAGCGGGCTTGAGGTGTTCAGCGCCAATGTGTTCGGCGCCAAGGGATCGAATGCGGCGATCACGCAGGTGCTGGGCAAGTGCGGCTAGGCGCTCGCCTCTCAGGTCAGGCTTGTTCGGCCCATGCAACGGACTTGCGCAGTTCTGCCAGATCGTTTTCGGACGTAAGCGCCCTCTCGGCGCGTCCCATTGTGTCCAGGGCAGAAGACTTTGCCGCTTCGGCAAAGCCTGGTTTGCATTCAGCTATCGTTTCAAGGCTCTTGAGGAGCCGTATCACCAC
>CAKTFF010000211.1 GCA_934553185.1 uncultured Devosia sp. | reverse complement strand
GCCCGGCGGTGTGGTGCGCCAGCTTGACCCTGATGGCGTCGCGGCTTTGGCGGCGTCGGCCGAACGCTATGTCCGCACGGCCCGGCGCTTTGCCGCAGGCATGGTGGAAGTGTCGGCAGGGCCAGGCGGGTTCGAGCCAGCCTGAAGGCAAAGATCGCATTTGCATTTTACCCCTGCCCCGGCCAAGCTCGCGCGCGCTGCCCGGAACCAACAAGAGGCAGGAGGAAGCGCCATGCACGAGATCAATGGGAAGCTTTTCAGCCGATGATCGGCCGCCTCAACCACATCGCCATCGCTGTGCCTGACCTGGCATGCGCCGCCGTCCGATACCGCGACCTGCTCGGCGCGCATGTGGGGCAGCCACAGGCCTTGCCCGAGCATGGCGTCACGGTGGTGTTCGTCGACACCGGCAACAGCAAGGTGGAACTGATCGAGCCACTGGGCGCAGACTCGCCTATCGCCGCGTTCCTTCTCAAGAACCCTTCGGGGGGCATGCACCACGTCTGTTTCGAGGTCGACGATCTCCTGTCGGCTTCTGCCAGGCTGGTGGAGGGGGGCGCCCGCCTTCTCGGCGACGGTGCGTCAAAAATCGGCGCGCATGGCAAGCCGGTTCTCTTTGTTCATCCCAAGGATTTCGACGGCACCCTGATCGAGCTGGAACAAAGGTGATGAGCGACACCAGTGAGCGGCACCAGGCCATTCTGGAGCTGGCGCGCCGCCATGGCCGGGTCGGGGTGGAGCAATTGGCCGGCCATTTCGCCGTGTCGGTGCAGACCATCCGCAAGGATCTCAACCAGCTCTGCGATCAGCGACTGCTGGCGCGCGTGCATGGCGGCGCGACCCTCCTGTCCAGCGTTGAAAACCTGCAATATGAAGCGCGCCGCCGCATTGCTGCCCCGGCCAAGGCGGCGATCGGTAAGGCGGCTGCGGCGCTGATCGGCAATGACGCGTCGCTGTTTATCAATATCGGCACCACGACCGAGGCCGTGAGCCACGCGCTCCACGACCATTCCGGCCTCCTTGTCATCACCAACAACATCAACGTCGCCAATCGCATGCGGGTGTTTCCCCGCTTCGAGGTGGTGATCGCCGGGGGTGTGGTGCGCCCCTCCGATGGCGGCGTGGTGGGCGAGGCGGCGGCGGAGTTCTTCGGGCAGTTCAAGGTGGACTATGCGGTGATCGGCGCTTCGGCGCTCGACGAAGAGGGCGCGCTGCTCGACTACGATTATCGCGAAGTGAAGGTCGCGCAGGCCATCATCGCCAATGCCCGCCATGTGATCCTTGTGGCCGATGGCGGCAAATTTGCCCGCTCGGCGCCAGTGCGCATCGCCCGCATCGATCAGGTCACAACCTTTGTGACCGACCATTGCCCATCCGAGCGCTTCCGCAGCCTTTGCCAGAGTGCCGGCGTGGCCCTGGTGGAAACCGGCCAACCGGAGTGGGAACAGCTCGATGACTGACCAAAAGCGGCGCTTCGGCATCGGCGTCGTGGGCGCAGGCATGGGGGCCAAGCCGCATGCTTTGGCGCTTCAGTCGTTGCATGACACGGTGGAGGTGCGCGGCGTGTTCCGGCGCAATGGGGCTGAACGCGACGCCTTTTGCGCTCAATATGGTTTTCCGCCCGCCTCGGGCATTGATGCGCTGCTTGATGACCCGCTGGTGGACGCCCTGCTTATTCTGACGCCGCCCAATGCGCGCGATGATCTGGTGCTTGCCGCGGCGAAAGCGGGCAAACACGTCCTTTGCGAAAAGCCACTGGAGCGGACGCTCGCTGCCGCAGAACGGATCGTGGCGACCGCCGACACTGCCGGCATTACGCTGGGCGTCATCTTCCAGCATCGCTTCCGCCAGGCATCGCTTTACCTCGCCCAGGCCGTGGCCGAAGGGCGCTATGGACGGCTGGATGCGGTGCATCTGGTGGTGCCGTGGTGGCGGCCGCAAAGCTATTACGATCAACCCGGCCGGGGCAGTTGGGCACAGGATGGCGGCGGCGTGCTGATCACCCAGGCCATCCATTCGCTCGACCTGATGCTGAGCCTTTGCGGCCCGGTGGCGGCGGTAACGGCCATGAGCAAGACCACGCGCCTGCACCAGATGGAAACCGAGGATTTCGTTTCGGCAGGGCTCGAATTTGCCAATGGGGCAGTCGGCGCTGTCATGGCGACGACCGCAGGCTTCCCCGGCGGCCCGGAAAGCCTGGCGCTCCATTTCGAGCATGCCAGCGCCACGCTCACCGCGGGCGACCTCGTGGTGCATTTGCGGAACGGTCAGACCCTGACCGAAGGCGAGGCGGGCCAAGGTGGGGGTGGCGCCGACCCGATGGCTTTTCCCTTCGACTGGCACCGGGCGCAGATCGCCGACTTCGTTCATGCCGTGCGCCACGGGCGCCAACCGCTGTCGAATGGGCATAGCGCGCTCGTGGTGCACCGGTTGATCGATGCGCTGTTCCGCTCTGCCCAGGAGGGGCGGCGCGTCGCGGTCTAGAGGGCTGCCGCCGCGGCCTTGCGCCGGGCGAGGCGGGCGCGGATATGCTCCACATCGGCCTTGGGCGTCGCGGCAAACAGGGTGCGTGTATAGTCATGCTGGGGATTGCCGAACACCGCGTCGCGGCTGCCATGCTCCACCACATCGCCGAAATACATCACCATCACCTCGTCGGCGATATAGCGCACGACGCTGAGATCGTGGCTGATGAACACATAGGTGAGGCCGAACTCGTCCTGCAGGTCCTTGAGGAGGTTGAGGATCTGCGCCTGAACGGACAGGTCGAGCGCTGAAACCGGCTCGTCCAGCACCAGGAAGCTGGGATTGAGCATGAGAGCGCGGGCAATAGCGATGCGCTGGCGCTGGCCGCCCGAGAACATGTGGGGATAGCGGTTGAAGTGCTCTGGGCCCAAGCCAACCTTGAGGAGCATGGCCATGGCCTTGTCGCGCCGCTCGGTTGCCGACATGTCGGTGTTGAGCAGCAGCGGCTCGGCCAGCACATCGCCGATCTTCTGGCGCGGGTTCAGCGAGCCATAGGGGTTCTGAAACACGATCTGCACCTTCTGGCGCATTTCGCGGGTGACATTGCCGGCATCGGCCGGCACGCCGTCAATGAGGATCTCGCCTGCCGTGGCCTTGTCGATCAGCGTGATCATGCGCGCCAGGGTCGACTTGCCGCAGCCGCTTTCGCCCACCACGGCCAGGGTCCGGCCCTTCTCGAGGGTGAAATTCACGCTCTTGACGGCATGAACGATCTTGGCGGGTCGCAGGAAACCGCCTGAAGTATGGTAGTCGCGGCTAAGGTTGCGGACTTGCAGAACAGGTGTGCTCATGGATCAAACTCCCGGCGCCGGTTCGAACACGAAGTCGGAAACGGTGGGCAGGCGATCGCCCACCGCATTTTCCGGCAGTGCCGACAGCAGCGCGCGCGTGTAGTTGCTTTTAGGGTTTTCGAAGAGCGAGAGGACATCGGCCTCTTCCATCTTCTTGCCCTTGTATTGAACGATCACCCGATCGGCGGTTTCGGCGACGACGCCCATGTCGTGGGTGATCATGATCAGGCCCATGCCATGCTCGGCCTGAAGGCGCACAAGCAGATCAAGGATCTGCTTTTGGATCGTGACGTCGAGCGCCGTGGTCGGCTCGTCGGCGATCAGCAGCTTGGGATTGCAGGAAATGGCCATGGCGATCATCACGCGCTGGCACTGGCCGCCGCTCATCTGGTGCGGATAGGCGCCCAGCCGCTGGGCGGCATCGCGGATACCCACCAGTTCAAGCAGTTCGATCGCCCGGTCGCGGGCAGCGCGACCACGCAGACCCAGATGCTTGCCCAGCACTTCTTCAAGCTGGAAGCCTACGGTGAAAGACGGATTAAGGCTCGCGACCGGCTCCTGGAAGATCATGGCAATGTCCTTGCCGATGATCTCACGCTTGGCCTGCGGGCTCATGGAAAGAAGGTCGAGACCTTCAAATTCCATCTTGTCGGCGGTCACCGTCGCCGTCGATGGCAGGAGGCCCATCACCGCCAGCATGGCCACGGACTTGCCCGAACCGCTTTCGCCGACAATGGCGAGCACTTCACGGCTTTCCACCGACACATCGATGCCATCCACGGCCTTGAACAGGCCGGCCGAGGTGTCAAAGGAGACGGTGAGATTACGGATATCAAGCAGGGGCATCAGCGCAGGCTCCCATGGGTTTGTTGTAAAGCGCCGGTCGTGGCGCTATATTGAAAGTCGACACCAGGAGACACCATCATGGCGAAACCCTCCGTTCAGCCGACGCCGCCCGTTCAGCCCCGGCCAGTGCCGAAGCCGACCCTTGGCTCGGTGGGCCCGCGTCCGGTTTATTGATTTTCAGAGACGCGTCCAGCGCGGCTACGGCTTGCGCTGCAAGGCTCTCGAGCCGGTCGAGCATATTGAAGTAGTCGGACATCATCAGCAGCACGCGCTGAGATGATACCTGATCGCGCGTGGCATTGCGCAGATCGGTGATGAAATATTCCACCGACTGACGCAGCCCCGAATAGCTGATGACCGAGGCGATCACGTCGCCGGGCAGGACGTGGATTTCTTTGACCACCTGCTCGAAAACAACATTCTTGGCGAGATGCGGTACGAAGGGCTGGTAGTCGGCGTCCGCCATGGCCGCAGCAACGCCAGCAAGCATTTCCGCCCGGCTGCCGACCTGCAGGTTAAGCAGGTCGCTGGCGATCTCGGCGCGCAAGGCCACCTGATAGTCGTTGACCTTTTCGGCGCGGCGGCGTTCGTCGAGCCGCTGTGCCTGCCAGGATGAAACGAACCAGCCCGCCGCGCTCACCAGCGC
>CAKTFF010000210.1 GCA_934553185.1 uncultured Devosia sp. | reverse complement strand
GGTCGCAGAGGCTTGCGGGCAGCGAGGAAGTCGGCGGTGGCTGCCGGAACATTCTCGAACTCGTAGGTGACGACATCCACCGCATCGGCAAAGTGGGCCAGCGCGTCGTGATCCTCATAGGCGGCGACGGTCTTGTGGGGGGTGACCTCGAAGGCGGGACTGAGCGGATCGGGGCAGAAGATGTGGGTGCGCATGCCAAGGCGACTGGCGGCGAGCGAGAGCATCCGGCCAAGTTGCCCGCCGCCCAGGATGCCGATGGTGCTGCCGGGGGGCAGGGGGGATGGGTCTTGGGCCACGATCTACTCGGTGTCGGTAGGGAAAAGAGGAACCGAAGCGGTCTGGCGGGCGCGGAAACGGTCCAGCCGATCGGCCAGGTCGTCGTCGCTCAGGGCCAGCACGGCGGCGGCGATCAGCGCCGCGTTGATGGCGCCCGGCTCGCCAATGGCGAGGGTGCCGACGGGAACGCCACCGGGCATCTGAACAATGGAAAGGAGGCTGTCCTGCCCGTTGAGCGCCTTGCTCTTGACCGGTACGCCAAAGACAGGGAGCGGGGTCATGGCTGCAATCATGCCCGGGAGGTGAGCCGCGCCGCCCGCGCCGGCAATGATGACCTTGAAGCCTTCGGTGCGCGCATTAGTGGCGAAGTCAACAAGCCGCTCGGGCGTTCGATGGGCTGAAACGATGCGCGCTTCGTATTCGACCTCGAGCGCTTCAAGCGTTTCGGCGGCGAGGCGCATCGTGGGCCAATCGGACTGGCTGCCCATGACGAGGGCGACGAGTGGTTTGGTGAGCACGGCCGATTCCCCCATCGGTCTCCCTGAGGGGCCGAACTAGCCCAATTGCTGCCACAAAACAAGGCGGCGGAAGGATCAGGCGATGATGTCGGGCAGCAGAATATTCTCGAGCTGGACGATGCGATCCTTGAGCGCCAGCTTCCGCTTCTTGAGCCGCTGCAGCAACATGCGATCTGCGACATGAGACTGGGTCAGCGTATCGATGGCCGCGTTAAGATCGCTGTGTTCCTGGCGTTTTGTGGCCAGTTCCAGTCCCAGGCTGGCTTCCATTTCCTTGTCGAGCGAAAGCATAGAATTCAGCGTACCCCTCGGGCCCGTGCCGAAGCATCTGGTTAACCGATCGGCGGCTGTTTTGCATCCAGTTTGTCCGAGCGTGGTGAAGACGGTCGACAAGGCACGAATTTTTTGTGACGATCTTGTCGTCCACATAGGCTTGCAAGGAGTTGTTATGACGACTGAAGGGCATATCGCGGCGCTGGAACGGCGCCACCAGGAGTTGGACCGTCAGATCCAGTCCGAGCTCAGCAATACTCGGCGCGACGATCTGATGGTCAGCGCGCTCAAGCGCAAGAAACTCGAAGTGAAGGACGAACTGTTTAAGCTCAACACCACGCAGTAAGCGGCACAAAATTAAAGTTGCGGAAGGTCCCGGCGAAAGCCGGGGCCTTTTTTCCTGACTAGGACCACAGGCCGGTGGCGCCGCGCCAGATGATGTAAAGCGAGAGAAGAAACACCATCCAATAGGCGATGCGGTAAAACCAGGCCATGGAGATCCGGCGCACCAGCCAGACACCGCCGAGCACGCCCACGAGACCCACCGGGATCAATGCAGCGGAGAGGGAGAGGTTGTGGAGGTTGAGCTGGCCCAGGAAGAAGTAGGGCACGAGCTTGGCGGTGTTGACGATGGCAAAGAAGACCGCATTGGTGCCGGCGTAAACGGCGGGCGGCAGGCGCTGTGGCAGCACGTAGATCTGGAACGGGGGGCCGCCGGTGTGGCTGATGAAGCTGGTGAAGCCGGCAAAGCCGCCCCAGAAGGTGCCCCAGGGGCGTGAAGGCGGCAGGCCCGCAAGCTTCTTGCGCAGCGGCAGGATGGCGTCGAGGATGAACACCAGGGTGACGACGCCCACAAACAGCAGTACGGCATCGTCGGACACAAAAGACCAAAGCACCCAGCCTGCAATGGTGCCAATCGCCGCGCCGGGCAGCATGATCCGCAAAATGCCCCAGTCGACCTCCTTGCGATAGGTCCAGACAGCGACCGCATCCATGGCGAGAAGTACGGGCAACATCATGCCGGCAGCGTCGCGCGCGGGCATGACGAGGCTGAGGAGGGGAACGCCCACCATGCCCAGGCTTCCCAACAGGCCCGCTTTGGAAAGGCCGACAACCAGCACGGCCAGGGTGGCGATGAAAACGAAATAGAGATCGGGCATGGATCAGCCAGTTGGGCTCAAGGGATGATGCGACGCGCGGCGTGCCCGCCCTCGTGGTTCGACAGGCTCACCATGAGGGCTCATTGAGTTAGGTATTCAACAAGAAAGGCCTCCCGGAGGAGGCCTTGAAAGGGTGTTAGTTGTCGGTGTCGCTCTTGAGCGACTTGAGCTTGGCGAACACCGAGTCCGCGTCGAAATCGTCCTGCGCCTGTTCGGGGCGATGATCGTTGGCGGCGAACTCGCCGTCTTCGCCTTCGCCGTGCCCACGGGCGCCGGCGCGGGCCAGGGCTTCTTCGGCGGTCATCAGCGTGGTGCCTTCGGCGGGTTCATCCACGCCCGGACCGCCCTTGCTGGCGCGCTTGACCTCGAGATCGAGATCGATCTGGCTGCACAGGCCCAGGGTCACCGGGTCCATGGCTGCCAGATTTGCCGAATTCCAGTGGGTGGACTCGCGCACCGAGTCGATGGTCGACTTGGTGGTGCCCACCAGGCGCATGATCTGCGCATCCTTGAGCTCGGGATGGTTGCGCACCAGCCACTTGATGGCGTTCGGGCGCTCGTTGCGGCGGGAAATGGGGGTGTAGCGCGGGCCCTTGCGCTTGGCAGCGGCAACGCGCACCTTGGGCTCGCTGATCTTAAGACGATAGCTGGGATCAGCCTCGGCCTTTTCGATTTCCTCACGGGTCAGCTGCCCGTTCTGAATGGGGTTCACGCCCATGATGCCGCCTGCGACGTCGCCATCGGCAATGCCCTGAACTTCAAGCGGATGCAGGGTGCAGAAGGCAGCGATCTGCTCAAATGACAGCGCGGTGTTGTCGACGAGCCAGACTGCGGTAGCCTTTGGCATCAACAGGGGCGTGGTCATGGTAAATCTCTCCTGCAGGCGCGGCCGGTTTTCCTCCGGACCGCTCCGCCTCTTTGCTTCATGCTGAGGGGGAACAGGGGTTAATATACGAGTTATAGGCCCGATCCGCAATGGTCATCTATCCCGTTATTGGGGCATAACCAGCACGATCTTGCCCATATGGGTGCGGCTTTCCATCAGCCGGTGCGCCTGCGCGGCGTCTGCAAGCGGAAACGCAGTGACCATTGGCTTGGTGAAGCCGGGTGCCGAGAGGGCCGGCAGGAGATCGGTGCGGATCCTGCCAGCAATAGCCTTCTTAATTTGTGCCGTTTGCGGTCGGAGCGTTGAACCCGAAATCGTCAGTTGCTTGCTCATCAGGGTACGCAGGGGCACTTGTGTGTCGCCTCCATCCAGCGTGGAGATCTGCACGATGTGTCCGCCGCGCGCAGAGGCAATGATGTTTTGCGCGGTCATGGCGCCGCCGATCAGGTCGACGACGCGGTCGACGCCCTGGTCATCGGTGAGGGCAAGCGCTCGTGGGCCGACTTGTTCGCTCGTGTAGTCGATGGTGGCGAAAGCGCCGAGCCTTCTGGCATAGTCAGCTTTGGCTGGTGAGGACACGACGCCGATGGCGCGTGCGCCGAGGATGGTCGCGATCTGGATGGCAGCGCCGCCAATGCCGCCAGCGGCGCCATGAACCAGGACGGTCATGCCGGGCTCAAGGCCAGCCCGCATCACCAGGGTCTGCGTGACGGTGAACCAGGTTTCAGGCAGGGCTGCGGCTTCGGGCATGCTCCAGCTTGGCGGGAGGGGCAGGACCTGCCCGCTGGGCACCGCGACATAGTGTGCATAGCCGCCACCATTGACCAGCGCCATGACCGGATCGCCGATGCGCCAGTCGTTCACCTCGGCGCTAATTGCGGCGATCTCACCGGAGACTTCCAGGCCGGGAAGCGGTGAGGCGCCCGACGGGGGATCGTAGTAGCCGCGGCGCTGGGCAAGGTCGGGGCCGTTGACGCCTGCCGCCCTAACGCGGATCAGCACGTCACCTGATTGGCATTGCGGCACGGGTTGGTCGAGCAGTTGCAGCGCTTCGGGGCCACCGGGGCGTGCGATGGCAATGGCTTGCATGGCGTGGGGAATGATCATGGGCAGATGCTGGCGGAAGCGGGGTTGTTCTGCAAGCCTCAGGCGATAGTGTTGTTTCTTCCAACCTTCGCCCAAGGGTGCGCCATGTTCGATGACGAGATCAAAAAGCCCAAGAGTCACGAGGTCGGCATGCCGATCGACACGCTGTCCGTGGATGAATTGGCCGAGCGGATCGGTTTGCTGGAGGGCGAGATTGCCCGTCTCAAAGCGGCAATCGAGGTGCGGGGCGCCACGCGAAGTGCGGCTGAATCGCTGTTCAAGCTCTAGTGCGTCCATCGTTGCGGAGGTCAACGAACCGACAAGCGGCACGGTTAAGATTTTGGTGTTTTTTAACCCGCAATTAAGGTTCGCCCGGTAAGGTGTTCTTATTCAGATTTTCTCTGGATTTGCAGAGCGGTTTGCCTCTCTGTTCGACGCCTCCCTGTTGACTTCGAGAGCGGCTTGCGCCGCTCTTTTTTTATGTTCATCTCCCTTCAACGTGCTGTTCTTAAACCTCTTTTTAGCTTGATCAGCTCAGGGGGGTGACGCTCCTGCCCGATGCGCTTACCATTAGGGCAATCAGGAGACATGGTTTGACCGAAGCCAGCGA
>CAKTFF010000209.1 GCA_934553185.1 uncultured Devosia sp. | reverse complement strand
GGGCTGGCGGGAATACTTTGCTCAGACTGCGACCGATGAACCTGCAGCCGAATCGATGGCGGGGGCTGACCCGCATGCGGAGGCCTATGCCATTTTGGGGCTGGAGCCAGGGGCGGACGACGAGCAGATTCGGGCTGCGCATCGCGAGTTGATGAAGGGGGTTCACCCCGATCATGGCGGATCGAGCTACCTTGCGGCCAAGATCAACGCCGCCCGCGACCTGTTGCTGAAAACTTAATTCGGCAAACCGCTAACGCCATCGCGATCTTAAGGCGCTGTTAACCATCTGGACCGCTGTTTAGCGCAACGGCGAGTCAGCATGGGTTTGAGGAGGCAGCGATGGCACGTGATGGTGCGCATGTCATTGTGGTAGGCAACGAAAAGGGCGGTTCGGGGAAATCGACGACCGCGTTTCATTTGGCGATCTACCTGCTTTATGCGGGCCATCGCGTGGCGACGATCGATGTCGACAGCCGGCAACAGACGCTGACCCATTATGTGCGCAATCGGCGCACCCATTGCCAGGATAGCGGCCGTCATCTGCCGACACCGACGCATTATCATCTGCCCTCAGCTTGGGGCGACTCGGTTAAGGAAAACCAGAAAGCCGAGTTCGAGGTGTTCCGCCGCGCCATCGGCGATGTGGAAGACCGGGTGGATTTCCTCGTGATCGATACACCGGGCTTCGACACCAACCTAACCCGGCTGGCTCATTCGCTGGCAGACACGCTGGTGACACCGGTCAATGACTCGCTGATCGACATCAATGTGCTGGCCCGCGTCAGCGCCGATACGGGCATGCCGATGGAAACCAGCCATTATGCGCGCCTGGTGCAGCGGTCGCGCTCGGAGCGGCTGGCGTTGGACGGGCAGAACGTGGACTGGGTGCTGGTGCGTAACCGCATTTCCATGCTGCAGTCGCGCAATGCCCGCCAGGTCTCGACGACGCTCGAAAACATCGCCACCCGCTTCGGCTGCCGGGTGGCCGACGGGATCGCCGAGCGCGTTATCTTCCGCTCGCTGTTTGCTTCGGGCACAACCGTGTTCGACCCGCTCGACGAGCACAGCGCCGATGCGGCGACCGCGTCGCATACGAGTGCACGGCAGGAATATCGCAACCTCGTGTCGTCGCTGAACCTGCCGCTGCGCGACGTGAACGAGCCGGTCCGGCTTTCGGCTTAGCAGACGGGAGCGGGCGATGGCACGGCGCGGCATTCATGTGATCGTGGTGGGCAACGAAAAGGGCGGTTCGGGCAAATCGACCACCGCCTTTCACCTGGCGATTTCTCTCCTGCGCCAGGGATTTCGCGTCGCCACGATCGACAGCGACAGCCGCCAGCAGACGCTGACCCATTATGTGGAAAACCGGCTGGACTGGGCCGAGCGGCAGAACCTTGACCTGCCGCACCCGATCCACTTCCACCTGCCGCTGGCCGGGGGTGATTCCATCCGGGAAAACCAGCGCACCGAATTCAAGATGTTCCGCCAGGCGATCGCGCAGGTCGAGCAGGATGCCGATTTCCTGGTGATCGACACGCCCGGCTTCGACACCAACCTCACGCGCCTTGCCCATTCGCTGGCCGACACGCTGGTTACCCCAGTCAACGACTCGCTGATCGATCTCAATGTGCTGGCGCGGTTCAATCCGCTGACGGGCGAGCCGATCGAGCTCAGCCACTATTCACGGCTGGTGCAGCGCGCGCGGGCCGAGCGCCATGCGATCGATGGCAAACGGTTGGACTGGGTGCTGGTGCGCAACCGCATCTCGACCCTGTCTTCGCGCAATATGCGGCAGGTGCAGGCGATGCTGAACGGTATTGCCGAGCGCCTCGACTGCCGGGTGGCTGACGGCATTGCCGAGCGGGTGATCTTCCGCTCGCTGTTTCCCACGGGCATGACCGTGTTTGATCCGCTGGATCACGCCCTTCAGGGCACGGTGCCGTCCATGTCCCACGTCAGTGCGCGCGAGGAGTATCGCAGCCTCGTGGCAGCGCTCCATCTGCCGATGGAGGATATTCTGCGGCGCGCCGAGGCTGTTGAAACTGAACCGGGCAGCCAGCGGCAGAGCGCCTAGCGGCCAAAGGTCAGGCGGACGGCGCGGGCGCCACCGGGCGCGAAAACGTCGAGGTCGATGCTGACCGGGTCTTGCACCATGCGGCGGGTGCGCGAGGACAGCACCATGACCACGCCGAGCAGTTCGCTCACACTGCGCTTACGCGGCTGGAGGCGCTGGGTGATGCCGGCCAGGGCGCGATTGCGGGCCACGGTGTCGTCGGACACCAGGTTGGAACTGCCGACAAAGCGGGCAAGCTCCGTGAGGGCGGTATTCTCGCTCATTGGGCTACTCCAAACACAGGCGCCAATTTGCTGATGAAAGCCGGCACAACAGGCGCCGGCTGGATGAAGGCGTTGCTTTAACTCTGCATGGCCAGGCAGCTGAGATCCTGCTGCTTGAGCTGGTTGCACATGGCGGTGGCGTCGTCGCGCCCACCGAAGCCCACGAAGCGGGCACGGAAGAAGACCTGGCCGTTCTTGTCGAAGCGTTCGACATAGGAACGGAAGTCACCGAGCGAGCCGACCTTTCCTGCGGCATCCGAGAGCATGGCACGGGCACTGTCTTCGGAAGCGCCGGCGCCGATCTGGACCACCCAGCCGCCCGGTGCGACCGTGTTGGCGGAGGTGTTGACCGAGCCCGAGGTGTTGGGGTCGATCGCCTGGCCAGCATCGGCCGGCTCGAAGCCAAGCGGGGCGGATGGTGCCGTCTGGCCAAGGGCGGATGGGGGTGCGCCGAGCTTATAGCTATCGGAGAGCCAGGCGCCGATCACGTCCTGGCTGGGGTAGGCGGGCTGCGGCGTCTGGCTCGGTGCGGCAAGCGTGTTGGCGGCCTGCACGGCGGGCTGGAAGGCGAGGTCTGCCGGAGCCGGGACTGGAGCTGGCGTCGGCACCGGAGCAGCGCTGGCCACCACGACCTGCGGCATCGGCTGGATGGCAGGCGTCTGCGCCTGGGCGCCGTTGGCGGCCACCAGCTGCGCCAGGCGGAAGCCAGGCAGAGGCATTGGCATGACGAAGACCGGCTGGGCAGCGGGCGACTGCGCCACGGCAACCTGCACCTCCATATTGCCCTGGCGGCCGGGGACCGGCACCTGGGCGACATAGTTACCCGAGCGGGCCTTGGGCAGGTAGGCGGCGACGAGCTGGCGCACCTTTTCGTCACGCGAGGCGGCCGAGTTGAAGCCGAAGGCGACAACCACGATGTGCTTGTTGTCCTTGCGGGCGGCAGTCAGCAGGTTCGAGCCGGCGGCGTTGATATAGCCGGTCTTGATGCCGTCCACGGCGCCCATATAGCCCAGCACGCGGTTATGGTTGCCATAGGTGTTCTTGCCGTAGCTGAAGCTCTTGGTTTGGAAGAACTCGTAGTAATTGGAAAAGTGCTGGTAGATGGCGATGCCCAGGATCGCCTGGTCGCGCACCGTGGTGGTCTGGCCGCCATCGGGCAGGCCCGAGGCGTTGCGATAGGTGGTGCTGCGCATGCCCATGGCACGGGCAGTCGCGGTCATGCGCTCGGCAAACTTTTCTTCGCTGCCCGAAATGTGCTCGGCGATCACCCGGGCCATGTCATTGGCCGAGAGGGTAACCAGCGACTTGATGGCGTCTTCCACCGTGATGGTGGAGCCGGCGCGCAGGCCGAGCTTGGTGGGCACGGCTGCCGCGGCGTGCTTGGACACGGTCATCTTGGTGGAGAGCTTGAGGTTGCCGGCGCTCAGTTCCTGGAACAGGACATAGAGCGTCATCACCTTGGCGACAGAGGCGGGGTAGCGCTTGCTGTCGGCGCCTTCCTCGTACATCACCTGGCCAGACTTGGCGTCAACGACGATGCCGGCATATTTGCGCAGGTTTTCAATCGCGTGGGCAGGAGCGGCGGAATGGGCGCTCACCGCAAGGGCGATCACGAAAGCGGCGAAGGCGCGCGCAATAACGGCACGCCATGGGGTTTTCACGTGGGAAGCCACCCGGTACTCCAACATCTTTCGGGCACTCCTGTGCCCGTACGCAACAACTGGATGGATTGTCCGGAATAAGCCCCACGCTCCCGAACAGCCCTCTACTGACCCGACCCTAGAGCCGCCCCGTTACCATTCCGTAAAATGCGACGGAATTGGGCGAGGATGTGAATGAGGTGGTCACGGGTGGGTGAGGGGGTGTTTTGGGGTCCCCGACCTCGTGGTTTGACAGGCTCACCATGAGGTCTCAGGTGGGTCGTGCGGGGCTGATAAATGATGGTTGGAGCAACGCTAACCTAGCCCTCATGGTGAGCTTGTCGAACCACGAGGGCGCAGCCGCGACGGTCAGGTGCAATTTCGTGCAAGCTCGGGCAGCGCATAGTAGTCGCCGCGGATCAGCGCTTCCTTCTTGCGTCTGGACCATTTCTTGATCTGCTGCTCGCGGTCGATCGCGTCTACGGTGCGCTCGAACTCCTCGGTGGAGCGCAGGATCACGGGTCGCCGGGAATGAGTGTAGCCTTGAACCAAACCCTCATTGTGTTGCCACACACGTTCTTCTACCGGGCGGCGGGTGATGCCGGTGTAATATGACCCATCCGCGCATTCGAGGATGTAGATGGTGAAGGCAATCGGGGCTGCGACCTCGTGGTTCGACGGGCTCACCATGAGGTCTAGGAAGCCTTCGTTCAAGCCGTTCGCTTCAGATCGATGCAACTCAACACATGCCGCTGAGATCTCATGGTGAGCTTGTCGAACCACGAGGTCGGGCCCACATAGGTCCGTCCACTTGAACCACTGGGCGCTGCCC
>CAKTFF010000208.1 GCA_934553185.1 uncultured Devosia sp. | reverse complement strand
TGGCGAGCGCCGGCGCACGCTCGGAGAAATCATCGGGCGACACGAGGACATTGATGCCCGGAGGATTGTTGATCGAGAGGAACGTGCCATAGGACACGGTGGTGGCGTCGATCCGCCCGGCAGCCAGCGCCTGGATGCGCACATCGGGCGCGCCGATGGCCACGAAATTGGGGGCATCGGCACCATAGGCGCGCAGAACGGCCTGGGTCAGGGTGTGGTCGAGACTGCCATTGTCGGCGATGGCAAAGCTGCGGCCCTGGAGGTCCTCCACGGTTTCGATGTCCGAGCGCGCCGCGATCAGAAAGGCGGCGCCTCGGCTGGTTGCCACGATGCCGCGCACCGGCAGGTCGTTTTCCGCCCGCAGGCGCAGGGCTGCGTCGATGCCGATATCGGCGATGTCGACCGCGCCGGCATTAAGCGCTGCAACGGCCTGTGGCGTGCCTTCAAGCGGCACGATGGTGACCTTGACGCCGTGCTTTTCAAAGTAGCCGAACTGCTCGGCCAGCTGGAACACCGACCCGGTGGTGAGGTTGAACTGCGTGTCGGCGACACCCAGCGCCAGCTTGAGCTCCAGCATATCGGCCGGCTGGCTGTGGGCGATCGAGGTGGAGGCAAGCGCCATGGTGCCAGCGGCAACGAAAGCCGTTCCGAGGCGTCGAAGGGTCGTCAAAGTCTTGCTCATTTTGTCTCCTGCGGCTGAGCCGCGTTGCAAAGGAAGCCGGTGCCCTCAGGCGGCGCGGCCAAAGATCGGAAGAGGCTGGAAGTCGTTGCGCAGAATGGCGGACGACTGCTCGTGCCCCATCCAGCCCTGGATCAGGGTGGAATAGATGCGGCGGTAATCGGTGGTGAAGCGAAGGTTGCCCTCATCGAGATCGGAGAGGCTCGGCGGCGCGCCATATTGCCCGCCCAGCACCGGCTTGCCGATGATGAAGGCCGGACCTGCCGTGCCGTGATCGGTGCCAAGGCTGGTATTTTCCGCAACGCGGCGCCCGAATTCGCTGAACACCATGACGACCACGTCGTCGCCCCGGCCCTGTCGTTCCATGTCTCGGACAAAGGCGGCAATGTGGTCGGACGTATAGCTCCAGAGCCGCGCATGGAGGTCCCCCTGATACACATGGGTATCAAAGGCATTGTTGCGGTAGGGCACGTAATAAACCTTGGTGGGAAAGTCGGCCGCGATCAGCGCCGCCACCCGCTCGAGGCCGAATGGCACGAGGCCATAATCGATCGGCGTCGTGTAGCTATTCCAGGCTTCGCGCACCAGATGCTCGGAGCGGTTGGCGCTAGACGCGATGTCGAACAGCCAGTCTTCCGTTGGATTGCCCAACCCATTGCCGCGCGCATCCACCGCGCTGATCGCCTCGCGCTGTTCGTGGAACATGTGGCGGGTGAAATTGTCCGGATCATTGAACACCAGCGGCACATGGTTCATGGAGCGGACGGCCAGCGACTGGCTGTCGTCGATATTGACCAGGAAATTGGTGGTGTGGCCAAGCGGATCGATGGCGTCGGCCATGCGCCCCAGCCAGCCATAGGTTTCGCCGCTATTGGGCGCGCCGGTCTGCCAGAAGGCCATGGAGGAAAAGTGCGAAAACGAAGGCTGGTCATAGCCCACGCCATGCACGACCCCCATGAGGCCGTCCTTGTAGAGGCGCTCGAAGCCGCCCATGGTTTTCTGGAAGCCGAAATGGTCGTCGATCTGGAGGAGCTTGTTCTTGCGCAGGCCCAGATTGGGGCGGGCCTTGTAGTATTCGTCGTCGCCATAGGGCACGACGGTGTTGAGCCCGTCATTGCCGCCCGACAGTTCAACGATCACGAGGATGCGGTTGTTCTGATCGGCCTGCGCTTCGGCGACCTTGCTCCAGACCGGGGAGGTCGCGACGCCACCAGCGCCTTCGAGCACCATGGAGCCAAAGCCGGACTGGATCAGCCCCGCGCGTTCGCCTTGTGTCAGTTTTGGTGGTCGGGCCATTGGGGTCTCCTCACCCGCTCAGGCGAGCTGGTATTGGGGTGAACTCATGATCAGGTGGCCCACGAGCCGCAGCGCGTGTTCCATGTAGCTCTGCGCCTCCGTAAGGTCGGTGGTGCCGAGCTGTTCGGTCAGGGTGTCGATCAGCGACTGCCGGGCCGGCGGGGTCACGGGCACGCGCAGCAGCCGCTTGCACAGGGCATCAACGGCTTGCGTAGTGGTTTGCGCCCCCGCTTCGGTGACCATGTCGGATAAGCTGAACTGGGCGGCAAAGCGTGGCGTCGGCTTGAGCTTGCGCAGCGCTTCGGTATAGCCGACGAGGCTGGCATAGCGCGTGTTGAACTGTTCACCGATGCCGGCCGAAACGCTGGGCGCCGCGCCGTCTTCCAGCGTTGCCGCGGTGATCTCCATGCCGGCAATGATGTTGCGGTTGACCCGCCGCACTTCAGCACCCGGATTGTGGTTGGGATCGCGGAATTCGATGATGTTGGGAAACATCACTTCGCGCGCGAAATTGGCGCGCTCGAACAGGAGGCCCGGCGTGATCCAGGAGCGCCCTTCGCCCCAGCCGGCAACGGTGGGCGGATAGAGCAGCACCTGGCCAAGCGTTTTGCTCACTTTATAGGGGTCAGGAATGCCGGGCAGGGCTGAGAGGCCCAGCTTGCGATAGGTGGAAACGAGGAGCTCGGTGGGTGACTTGATGTGGGTCGCGACGGACGCTTCGCTATAAAAATCTTCGCTCAGGAAAAGCGTGCGCAGGAAGGGCGCGATCTCGTAGCGATTGAAGCGCAGCAGGTCGCCCAGCGCGAGGGCCATTTCGGCCGAAACGCTGTCGCGCACAAAGAAGCGATAAAGCTTGCTGCCAATGTAGATCGCGGTCTGCGGCTGCGCGAGGATGATCCGAAGGATGTCCTCGCCGGTGAACGGTCCTTCATGGCCAAGGAAGCGCTTGGTGCCATTGTCGTGCCGCTCGGGGTCGAACACGAACAGGAGGTCGTCATTACCCCAGCCGGTAAAGGCACGCGCGGCTTCGCGGATATCGGTTTCGGTGTAATTGCCCACGCCCATGGTGAACAATTCCATGACCTCGCGGCCGAAATTCTCGTTGGGCGCGCCTTTGACATTCTGGGCGGCATCCAGAAACACCAGCATGGCCGGGTCCTTGGCGACGGCTTCGAGAAGGTCGGCGAAGCTGCCGGTGGCGCCGCGCCGCAGGGTGTCGAGCTGACGCTCGATCTTGCGATAATCGCGCAGCTTTTCTTCGCTGGTGGCGAAATGGCCGTGCCAGAACAGCGTCATCTTTTCTTCAAGCGGCCGGGGCGAGGTGACCATGCGGTCCAGCCACCAGAAGGCGAGTCGCCGCGTTTCAAGCACCGTGGCGCGCAGCCAGTAAAAGAAACGATTGGTGACCGGCTGAATGGGGCGGTCGCCAGATGGTTTGACCCGCACGCCGATCGCTTCGCCGGTTTGTTCGGCACGTTCGGTGACCGCGGGGCGGCTGACGGGGAAATTGGTGAAGCTCGGCTCCCAGAACCCGGACGGATCAAACGCGGGCAGGTGGGATGCATCGATCTTTTGGTAGTCCACAAGGCGCGCGACAGCCTGCTCGGGGGTCAGCTGTGCGAGTTGCTCGATCTGGGCCGGTGTGCCGCCAAAGCCGGCGCGTTCAAGCAGATGAGCCGCACGATCATAGGTCCAGTCAGCGGCGCTGATGGGCGAAAGCGGATCAGCCTCGGTCATGGATTGGATCGGATGGGCACCGGCTCCCCCAGTTGCTTGGCCTGGCATGTTAGGGGAAGGACGGGGAGAACCGGGCACTATGGTTGCTATCGGTTTATCCTATTGCGCCCGAACCGAGCGCAAAGCTGAGCTCTTCGAGTTCGGCGCCGTCGCGCACCATGTCGTGGATGCGGCTCCACAGGTGTTCGCGCAGCCGGACAAATTCGGGCAGGGTGCGCGGATCGTTTTGCCAGCGCGGCTCGGGGAACCGGACATCCACGATCTGGTCGACCCGCCCCGGCCGGGGCCGCAACAGCACCACGCGCTGGGACAAAAAGATCGCCTCGTCGATATCGTGGGTCACAAACACCACGGCCATGCCGCGGCGCGACCACAGGGCCAGCAATTCCTTGCGCAACACTTCGCGGGTCATGGCGTCGAGCGCCGCGAACGGCTCGTCCATGAGGAGTACCTTGGGCTCAACGGCCAGGGCGCGCGCCAGGCCCACCCGCTGCTGCATGCCGCCCGAGAGCTCGTGAGGAAAGGCCTGGGCAAAGTCGCGCAGGCCCACCGCGCCCAGCAGCGCCCGGGCCCGCTCTGCCCGGTCCGGCCGGCTCAGCCCCTTGAGCTGCAGCACGAACTCGATATTGCCGGCAACGGTCAGCCAGGGCAGGAGCCGCGCGGACTGAAACACCATGGCAAGGTCCGGGCCCGGCACCGGCGGCGCGCCCAGCACGGAAACGGCGCCTTCGTCGGGAGCAAGGAGGCCATTGATGAGGCGCAACAGCGTGGTCTTGCCGCAGCCGCTTGGGCCGACAAGGGACACGAACTCGCCTGGCGCGATGTCGAGCGACACGTCCTCGAGCGCGCGCACCTGGCCGTCCTTGAAGGACTTGCCGACTTTACGCAGCGAGATGATGGGCGTGCTCATCGCTTAGCGCCCATCGGCCAGGCTGACCCGCCAGCGGCCGATGCGGCGTTCGGCGAGGCGGAGAAGGGCGGTGATCAGCGTGCCCAGCGCCATGAGCACAATGACGACGGCAAAGTAGCGGTCCATCTGGAAGCGATTGCCCGCTGCGGCCAGGAGGCCACCCAGCCCCGATTGGGCCATGGTCAGCTCGGCAATCACCGTGCCGACGGTGG
>CAKTFF010000207.1 GCA_934553185.1 uncultured Devosia sp. | reverse complement strand
GTGGTCATGCTGATCAGCCAAAGAAGCAGGAAAAAGGCCATCATGGCGGTCACGAAGTCCGCATAGGCGATCTTCCAGGCGCCGCCATGATGGGCGTGCTTGTTCTTCTTGACCTTCTTGATGATGATCGGGCGGTCGAAATCAGCCATGGCGCTTGTTCTCCCCGGCGCTTACGCGGCGGCGAGGTTGGCGGTGGCTTGATCCACCTCGGCAAAGGTCGGCCGGTCTTCAGCAAACAGCGCCTTGCGGGCAAACTCGATTGCCATCACCGGCACCTGGCCCGAAATATGGGCCAACAGCCCCACCTTCAGCGACAGGAAGTACTTGGACTCGGACTCGTAGGTATTCTTGAGCGACTGGGCAAAGGGCGCAAAAAAGCCATAGGCCACGAACACGCCGAAAAACGTTCCCACCAGGGCGCCGCCGATCATATGGCCGAGCACTTCCGGGGGCTCGCTGATGGCGCCCATCGTGTGGATCACGCCCAGAACGGCGGCCACGATCCCCAGCGCCGGCGTGCCGTCGGCCAGCGCCTGCATGGCGCCCACAATGCGCTCCTGCTCCTGGTGGTGGGTTTCGAGCTCCTCGTCCATCAACGCTTCCATTTCATGGACATTGTTGGAGCCCAAGGTCACCATGCGCATGTAATCGCACACAAATTCCACCGCATGGTGGTTCTTGGCAAAGGTGGGGAAGCGCTTGAACAGCTCGGACTCGTGCGGGTTCTCGATATGCTGCTCGAGCGCCAGAATGCCCTTGGACTGCACCAGCTTGAACAAGGAAAACTGCATGCCCAGCAGTTCGACATAAGCTGCCTTGTTGTATTTGGGGCCTTTCAGCAGCGTGCCGAAGGCGCCCAGCGTCCCCTTGATCACCGGCCCGGTATTGCCGATCACGAACGCGCCGATGGCAGCGCCCAGAATGATGATGAATTCAAACGGCTGCCACAGCACATAAAGGTGTCCGCCCACCCCCAGATAACCACCCACCACGCAACCGATGACGACGAGGACGCCGATAATAAGACGCATGGGGACCGACTACTCACTGGGGTGAAACGCAACGCCCCATTATCGGTCCTCTGTACTTAACACCGCGTTAGCCCAGAAGGCGGCACTGCACCGCTGGCTTCCGCCCTGCCCTTTGAAGGCAAGGCACGCCTCAGAGGCAATTGGCATAACAAGCGCCGGCAGCACTGAACCAAAGCGCCGTGCCCATCCCGCGTTTCTCCCTACTCACCAGCGCTGCCCTCGGGCTCGACCCGAGGGCAATTCTCCCCCTGCACAAGCGACGAGGGACCTTCGAGTGAAAACGGGAATTAACTGCGGTGGAATTGCGCAACTGACCGGCCACACGCGCCGCGCGCTTATGACCGAAGCTGCGTCCGCTCACGCCGCTTCGGCGAGCTGGCCCAGCTTCACCTGCACCAGCAGGCTCAGCTCGTCGTAAACGGTCCATTCGTCCACGATCTTGCCGTCCTTCCAGTGGTAGTGGCTCATGCCCATCACCTGCACGCGCTTGCCGGTCGGGTCGCCCAGCTCGCCCAGAATGCCATAACCAAGGTGATGGCCTTCCATCAGCCAGCGCACCGCGACCTTGGTGCCACCCTCTTCGCAGGGGTTGGAGGCCACATGCTGGACCTCATAGGACGCGTCGGGCAGCGAGCCGATCAGCCCCAGATGCTGGTGGATGATGGCGGCAACGCCATAAAGCTCCTTCATCAGCGGTCCGTGATACTGTGCATTGGGCGCATAAACTTCGGCGATCCTGCCGAACATGCGCTTGGTGAACACTTCGTGGAGCATCTCGATGGTCTGCGCTTCCACATCGTTGTTGGCCAGCGTCGTATCGGCCTTCTCGTTGGGCCGCGTCTGGCCGAGGAACCGGCGGTTCTCGCCGATATCGAGCGAGGTGAGCCCCGCATCGAACTTGGCCTTGGCCGTGCGCATGGCGAAGTGGTTGGGATCGAGCCCGAGCTGCTTAATGATCGCCATCTGGTCGGCCACCACCCACTCGCGGTAGATCATGTTGCGATGGATCATGCAGTCGGCGATCGTGCGGCTGACAAACGGCTTGAACGTGGGCTGGCCGAGATGGCCGAACTGGGTGTGGCGGCCCGAACCGGTCACCAGATGGCTGGTGTAGAAACCATCCTTGTCATTGCCGTTCCAAATCACCTGGGTGCCCATGCCGCGCCGCTCGGGAAAGCTCACCAGCCGCTGGATCGTGTCGCGCACGATATCCTCGCGATTATAGATCGTGCCGGTCGTGCCATAGAGCACGCAATTGTGGGTGTAGTGGGTATAGATCAGCCCGATGTCGCGCTCGTCCCAGATCTTGTGGGTGCAGCGGATGATGTAATCCACGATATCGGTATAGATGTCGTCAAAGCCGTCCATCGACTGTGACCGCGGCCGATCGGTGGGCGCCAGGTCACGATAGTCGCGGCGCTCGACCTGCAGCACGCTTTCTTCCAGCGCCACCTCCGAACTGCCCTTGATCTTGGGATTGGTGGAAATGTCGCTCATGCTTGCTCCTTGGGCATATGCTTCAATGGGGTGTTGAGGGGTCCAGTCCAGCCAGTCGCGCACATGACGCGCCACCTCGGCCGGATTTTCAAGCGGGGCGAAGTGCCCGGCTCGGGGAATGGTAAAATAGCGCGCGCCAGGGATGCCCTGCGCCAGTTCCTCATGCGCATCGAGCGTGCAAACCTGTTCGTCTTCACCCGCAAGGATCAGGGTCGGCACCGCGATCTGCGCCAGCCGCTCGCGGCTGTCGGCCCGGCTGATGCCGATCTCAACCTGCGGGCCAAGCCCATCGGCACCGAGCGTTTCAGCCATGGCCACCACCAGATCCAGCATGGCCTGGTCGGCCACATGGCCCGCCCAGACCGAGCGACTCCAGCCACCCAGCACATAGCGCTTCATGCCCGACTGCCCCGCCTGCTCCACCTCGTCGCGCCGTCGCGCCACATCATGGGGCGGCACCGGCCTCCCTGTCGTGTCGATCAGCGCCAGCCGCGCGATCCGATGGGGCGCCTGCGCCACCATTTCCAGCGCCACGATCCCGCCCAGCGAAAAGCCCAGCAGGGCAAACCGCTCGGGCGCCTCCGCCAGGATCCGCTGCGCCAGCACGGCCGCGCTGCTTACCCCGCCCATATCCACAACCATGGCCTGTGGCAGCTGCAGCCGCTCGAGCAGCGGCGCGAACATGCGTTCGTCGCAGGCCGTGCCGGGCAACAACAAGAGCGGCAAGTGCTCTGCCGGAGCCGCCTGGGCAAAACCAAAGGGCGCGGACTGGTTCACCGAACGAACTCGATCATCGTGCGCGCCCTGCTGGGGATAATGCATGGTTCCTCCGGCCGACCGCGCTTCCGCCGGATCAACCATTCCGGAAAAAACTCTGGCAAAAATTGAATACGTATGCAAGATCAAAAACAACAAGCAAACCGCAGGCAAAGTGTCGGCATGCTTGCAGCCAATGCGGCAAGGCGCCAACCCTTGCCGCAAGCAAATTCGCGTTTCGGAGCAGATTGTTATGTCCACCTATCCCGCTTCTCCCCTTCCCGGCGTTTCCTACGTCAAAGCGCCAGAACGCTCCTCGATTGGCGACAATGCTCCGGTCGAAACGCTGGTCAGCGAGATCATCAAGAATGTCCGCGCCAATGGCGATGCGGCGGTGCGCGAATACTCGGCCAAATTCGACAAATCCGACATCTCGGTGTTCGAGGTTTCGGCCCAGGAGCGCGACGAAGCCCTGGCCGAACTCGATCCGCAGACCCGCAAGGATACCGAGTTTGCCATTGAAAACGTGCGCAAATTCGCCCAGGCGCAGCTCGCCACCATCCTGCCGCTCGAGGTCGAGACCCTGCCCGGCGTTCATCTGGGCCACCGTGTTATCCCCATCGAACGCGTCGGCTGTTATGTGCCGGGCGGCCGCTATCCGCTCCTTTCCGCCCCCATCATGACCATCGTTCCGGCCAAGGTCGCCGGCGTCGACGAAGTCATCGCCTGCCTACCCCCCAACGCCCACAAAGCCATGATCGCCGGCTGCGTCCTGTCCGGCGCCGACCGCATCTTCCGCATCGGCGGCGCACAGGCCATCGCCGCCATGGCCTATGGCACCGAGAGCGTCCCGGCCGTCAACAAGATCGTCGGCCCCGGCAATGCCTTCGTCAACGAAGCCAAACGGCAGGTCTTTGGCCCCGTCGGCATCGACCAACTCGCTGGCCCGTCCGAGATTTTTGTTGTCGCCGACTCTTCGGGCGACGCCGAAATGATCGCCACCGATCTCCTCGCTCAGGCCGAGCACGACATCCGCACCCGCGTCGGCCTCATCACCACCGACCGCGCTTTGGCGCAAGCCACTCTGGCCGAAGTCGAAAAGCAGCTCGAAACCCTGTCCACCGCCAACACCGCCCGCGAAGCCTGGATCAACTACGGCGAAATTACCGTCTGCGACGACGAAGCCGCGATGATCGCTTATTCCGACCTGATCGCCGCCGAGCACCTTCAGGTGCACACGACCGACAGCAAGGCCTTCGCGCTTAAGCTGCGCAACTACGGTTCGCTCTTTATCGGCGAACTGGCCAGCGTCGTTTATTCCGACAAGTGCTCGGGCACCAACCACACCCTCCCCACCATGGGTGCGGGCGCTTATACCGGCGGGCTCTGGGTCGGCGCCTATGTCAAGATCGCCACCCATCAATGGCTCGACGAGCGCGGCGTCGCCCAAGTCGCCCCGCCCGCCGCCCGCCAGTCCGCCAGCGAAGGCCTCGAAGGCCACCGCCGCGCCGCCCAACTGCGGCTCGACCGCATGCAGAACAAGGCAAACTAAAGAAAAG
>CAKTFF010000206.1 GCA_934553185.1 uncultured Devosia sp. | reverse complement strand
AATCGAGCGCGTCGCCGGCTGACCTCAGGGGCGTGCTCATGCGCCAGCCTGATGTGCGCTAAAACCTCAGCACCCCTCCCTTGATCCCTCCCTTAAGGGGAGGGTGTCGACTGAGTGCTTTGCCCATCCCAACTGCCTCCCACCCACAATCGCTTCCCTCGGGCCTGACCCGAGGGCCACTTCCCACCTGGCACAGGCTCGGAGAAACCCTCGGAAACAAAAACCAAGGGTAGTCCCTGTGATCAGCCAGATGCGCCGCACTGTGGGCCATCCCATCCTCCCCCTTGAGGGGAGGGTAGCGCAGCTAGGCCGCAAGGCCGCAGCGAAGCTAGGGAGGGGGTATTCTCGAACTTATCCCCGCCCCCAGGCACCGCCCCCATAATCCCCTACCTTCCGGGATACGGCGGCGCTGCAGCGACCAGTGTCCGGGAGGTGTCGGGAGGGGACGTCGCTGTCTCCCTCAGGTTCGAGACTGGCCGTCCAAGGCGAGCGACCGGAAGGCGCGATTCCAGTCTGTTCCAAAAACCGGCAACCCCGAGGCGGCTATCGTCTCTTCTATAAACCAATCATCGAGGCGAAAGCCGTCTCGGGGTCCGTCCGTCTACACTGCAACCGCCCTTGAGGCGGCGCTTGCGCACGACTTTTGCTTTTCCCCGCATTGCCCCTTTTCGCTCAAGCTTGTAGATCGGAGAAGGCGTGACCAGATTTGTGCTCTCCATCACCATCAAGGGGCCGACCATCCATGACCGACCTCAAGCTGCTCGCGCTTGATACCGAAGACCTCGAAGTCGTTTCCGCCCATGTTCAGGATGCCGTGGTGCGGGTTGCCGACATGGGCTATGCCCGCGGCGATCGCCGCTTCGCCCTGCTGATGAACCGCTTCGACTGGGTCACGAACAGCGGCAAGCGGGACAAGGGCCTGCGCAAGCGCGCGGCCCTTCATTTCGATACCGTCCAGTCGGTCGCGACCAATGGCTTCGACCCGGCATCCCCCGAGGGCGTTCTCGAACTTCTCGCCATCACCTTCCAGCCCACCAATGACCCGGCCGGCATCGTTGAGCTCAGCTTTGCTGGCGGCGGCACGGTGCGGCTCCAGGTCGAATGCCTTGAAGCGCGCCTCTCCGATCTTGGCGCCACCTGGGCGGCCGCCGCCAAGCCAATTCACGCGCTGGACTAAAAACACCATGGTTCTCCGCCTCGATCACGCCGACAGCGATTTCGCGCCTCGTTTCCAAAGCCTGCTCGAGGGCAAGCGCGAGTCAAGCCAGGACGTCAACGACACGGTGTCCGCCATCATCGCCGACATCCGCGCGCGCGGTGACGTGGCTTTGCTCGAACTAACCAACCGCTTTGATCGCACCAGCTTCTCGGCCGCCGATCTCCGCATCAGCGAGGACGAGATCGACCAGGCCGCCGCGCGTGTTTCCGACGAGGTCCGCGTCGCCCTGCAGACCGCCCATGACCGGATCAAGGCGCATCACGAAAAGCAGCGGCCCGAGGATCACATCTACACCGACCATCTGGGCGTGACACTGGGCACCCGCTGGACGGCGGTGGATGCCGTCGGGCTCTACGTGCCTGGGGGCCTCGCCACCTATCCCTCCTCGGTGCTGATGAACGCCGTTCCCGCCAAGGTCGCCGGTGTCGAACGCATCGCCATGGTCGTCCCCACCCCCAATGGACAGATCGCCGCGCCGCTGCTTCTGGCAGCCCAGATCGCTGGCGTTACCGAAATCTACCGCGTCGGCGGCGCGCAGGCTGTGGCGGCGCTTGCCTATGGCACGGCCACCATCGCCCCCGTCGACAAGATCGTCGGCCCGGGCAACGCTTATGTCGCTGCCGCCAAAAGGCAGGTCTTTGGCAAAGTCGGCATCGACATGATCGCCGGCCCCTCCGAAGTGCTGATCATTGCCGATGGCTCGGCCAATCCCGCCTGGGTCGCCGCCGACCTGATCGCCCAGGCCGAGCATGGGGCAGGGGCCCGCTCCATCCTTGTCACCACCGAAAAGGGCTTGGCCGATACGGTCGCCGCCGAAGTCGATCGCCAGATCAACCTTCTGCCCAATCCGGCCAATGCCCGCGAGGGCTGGGATAGCCTCAGCGCCATCATCACCGTGTCTTCCCTGATCGACGCCGTGGCGCTCGCCAATGCCATTGCGTCCGAACATGTGGAACTGGCTCTGGACGACCCGCAGTCGATCCTCCCGTCCATCCGCCATGCCGGCGCGATTTTTCTCGGCCACCATACGCCCGAGGCGATCGGCGATTATGTGGGGGGCTCCAACCATGTTCTGCCCACCGCTGGCACGGCGCGTTTTGCCTCGGGCCTGGGGGTCATCGACTTCATGAAGCGCAGCTCGATCCTGGGCTGCGATCCCACGTCGCTATCCGCCCTCAGCCAGGCGGCGGTCATCCTGGCCGAGGTCGAAGGCCTTGACGGGCATGGTCGGTCGGTCTCCATCAGGCTCAATCATTGAGCATCACCATGGCCGCTACCACAAGACCGGCCGACACCGACCGCCTCGTCACCGTGACGCTTGACCCCAACACCATCACCTCGATCAATCCCGACGAGGTGCATGAGTGGCGCATCGCCATCTATGATCTGCTTGAAGACAATCGCTTCCGCCCCGCCCGGGTCGACGCCAAGGGGCCATTTGCGCTCCATATGTCGATTATCGGCAACTTCATCGTCCTTGATGTCCGCCACCCTGAAACCTTTCAGCCGATCGCTGCCCACTACCTGTCGCTGACCCCGTTTCGCCGCCTCATCCGCGACTATTTCCGCATTCGCGACAGCTATTACGAAGCCATCCGCTCGGCGCAGCCCTTTCAGATCGAAACCGTGGACATGGCCCGGCGCGGCATGCACAACGATGCCGCCGAACTGCTGCGCACCAGGCTCGACAACAAGCTGGTGATCGATCTCAACACCGCACGGCGCCTGTTCACCCTGATCTGCGCCGTGCAGCCCTATGCCAGCCGCATCGATGAATCCAAGAGCGAACTGCCCACAGTGCTCTTTGTCTGCTCCATGAATTCAGTTCGCTCGCCCATGGCAGCGGCGCTGGCGCGCCAGGCTTTTCCCGGCCGGGTTCTTGCCCGTTCGGTCGGCGTCAATGGCGGCATGGCCGATCAGTTCGTCCACGAGGTCATGGAAGAAATCGGCATTGATATGAGCGTCCATACGCCCCATATCCTGGATGAACTCGTGGCCAACCGGTTCGATCTTGTGGTGACCCTTTCGGGCGATGCCCCCGGAGCCGTTCAGCGCAAAGGTCTTGAAGTCGGCGCGGTCGAACACTGGGACGTGGTCGATCCCTCAACTGTCGAGGGCAGTCGCGAAACGGTTCTGGGCGCCTATAGGGAGCTGCGCGACACCCTGCGGCAGCGCGTCCGAACGCGTCTGGATCCGCTGGTTTCCGGTGGTTCACAAAGCCATTGAATTGCAGTAACAACAAACCAAATTTTGACCCTGGCCGGCACCGATGCCGCCATGGGTCTTTTCAGGAGACAGTATGGCGAAGGAAGAAGTGCTCGAATTTCCGGGCGTGGTGACCGAATTGCTTCCCAATGCGACCTTTCGGGTCAAGTTGGAAAACGAGCACGAAATCATCGCACACACGGCTGGCCGCATGCGCAAGAACCGCATCCGCGTTCTGGCTGGCGACAAGGTCTTGTGCGAGATGACGCCCTATGACCTGACCAAGGGCCGCATCACCTATCGTTTCAAGTAAACTGGCGCAGCCGCCTTTCGCGCAGCAACGGAGCCTCATCCTTCATGGCCAGTCGTCCGGATCTGATCCTGGCCTCCGCCTCGCCGCGCCGGCTCGCTTTGCTGAACCAGATCGGCATCGAGCCCGAACACCTCGTGCCGGCCCATGTGGACGAAACGCCTGAAAAGGGTGAGTTGCCGCGCAAGCTGGCCGCGCGTCTTGCCGATCTCAAGGCGATTACCGCCCAGCACAAGGCCCGCTCGGCCGGCTTTGGGCAGGGCGCCCTGGTGCTGGCCGCCGACACCGTTGTTGCCGTTGGCCGCCGCATCCTGCCCAAGGCGGAAACCATGGAAGAGGCCGCCGATTGCCTCCGCCTCCTGTCCGGCCGCGCCCATCGCGTCTATACCGCGCTGACCGTTCTCACCCCGTCGGGCGCCAAGCGCCAGCGTCTGGTGGAAACCCGCCTGCGCTTCAAGCGCCTGTCCACCCGCGAGATGGAAGCCTATCTGGCCAGCGCCGAATGGCGCGACAAGGCCGGCGGCTATGCCATCCAGGGCATTGCCGGCGCCTTTGTGGTCAAGCTCTCAGGCTCCTACACCGGCGTTGTCGGGCTGCCTCTGCTGGAAACCGCGCAGGTTCTGGCGGGCGAGAACTATCCGGTTCACTTCAACTGGCTCAACCACGCTGCGTCCACCGGCGTATGATGGCTCTCGCGCGCAAATGCCCCATCTGCGGCAAGCCGGCGACCGAGGAGTTCAAACCCTTCTGCTCCAAGCGCTGCGCCGACGTCGATCTCAACCGCTGGCTGACCGGCAGCTACATCATCCCCGCCCGCGACGACGAACCCCCAAGCGCCGAAGATTCTATCCCCGGGTCCACGGAAGACGATAATATCTGACGCTCACTGCCCAGGCTAAAGGAGACTTCATGGTGAGCCTGTCGAACCGTGATGAGTGTCCCGAAGGGCAAATCGCTCCGGTGGAGCGATTTGAATGAAGAACGCCCGAAGGGCTGAGGTCGGGCGAGTGGAGTTCCCGGCAATGGGTTACCAAGCGACCCAGCGCCAAACTCCTTTTCCACAATCCCTTTTCGCCCTTGCGCGCACAAAACCCATCCCCTATAAGGCCGATGGCTTCGCGCCGGGCGTCCTCCGCCCACGA